>JBOHAJ010000251.1:0-6921 GCA_050697715.1 Gaiellaceae bacterium | reverse complement strand
GGTGTTGCCGAGCACATCGGTGTGCTCGAGCCCTAAGGTCGTGAGCAGGACGACGCGCGTGCTCAGGACGTTCGTCGCGTCGAGCCGCCCGCCGAGCCCCGCCTCCACGACCGCCACCTCCACGCCGGCCGCGGCGAACTCGGTCAAGGCGGCCGCGGTCAGGACCTCGAACTGGGTCGCAGCAGCCTCCTCGCCGGCCTGGCGGACGCGCCCGAGCGCAGCCTCCAGGTCCGCCTCCTCACCTCCCACGCGGATCCGCTCCGCCCACCTGGTCACATGCGGTGAGGTGTAAGAGCCCGCGCGCAGCCCCTCCCCCTCGAGCACCGCTTCGATCATCCGCGTCGTCGTCGTCTTCCCGTTCGTGCCGACGACGTGGATCGCCCGGTAGGCGAGCTGCGGGTCGCCGACCTGCCGAAGGAGCTTCCGCATCCGTCCCAGACCGAACTCCTCCGGCCACGGGCTCAGGGACTCGAGCCAGCGGAGGTTGTCAGCCGCCGAGGGCATCGAGCTCGCGCCGGTAGCGCGCCAGCTTGTCCCGCTCCTCGTCCACGACTTCCGGCGGGGCGTTCTGCACGAAGCGCTCGTTCCCGAGCATGCTCTCCGCGCGCACGATCTCCCTGCGGACGCGCTCGACCTCGGCGGCGGCGTTCCCGTTCGCCCGCACTCGGTCGGGCCGGACGACCGCCTCGAAGACGCGGCGTTCGTCGCCTTCCAGCTCGACCAGGACGCCGCTTCGCCGGAAGATGCGAGCGACGTCCTGGACGCGCTCGAGCGCGTCCACGTCGGCGGCGAAGCGCCCATCGGGCTCCGGCCACGGAGCGACGATGAGGCGGGTCTCGCGCGCGGGGAGGTTCGTCCAGATCTCCTCGGTCACATGCGGCATCACGGGGTGAAGGAGCTTCAGCAGGCGCTCGAGGGCGGCGAGGGCCGTGGCTGCCGCGTCCCCGTCCCCCTCGTAGAGCTGCGGCTTGATCGCCTCGGCGTACCAGTCGCAGAAGTCGTCTCGCGTCAGACCGTAGAGCGCCTTCATCGCCGGCGAGAACGCGAAGCCCGCGAAATGCTCCTCCACGCTCGCCCGCGTCGCATCCAATCGGGCCAGGATCCAACGTTCCTCCACAGACGTCGGGCGCAGCGCCACCTCCTGCGCGGCTTCTGCGCTCAGCAGAAGCCGCGAGATATTCCACAGCTTGTTGGCGAGCCACCGCCCCTCCTCGACCATCCCGTACGAGAAGCGCACGTCCTGCGTGGAGGACATCTTCAGGAGGCCGTAGCGGGTGGCGTCCGCGCCGTGCTCTCGGATCAGGTCGAGCGGGTCGATGCCGGTGCCGAGGCTCTTCGACATGCGCCGCCCGTCAGGCGCGAGCACGGTCGAGTGGATGATCACGTCGCGGAACGGGATCTCCCCCATCAGCTCGAGCCCGGAGAAGATCATCCGGTTCTCCCAGAGCCGGATGATCTCCCGCGCCGTCGTGTTGAGCCTGCCCGGGTACCAGGCGCGCAGCTCCGGCGTCTCCTCCGGCCAACCGAGGATCGCGAAGGGCCAGAGCGCCGACGAGAACCAGGTGTCGAGCACGTCCTCACTCCGCGTCAGCTCGCTCGAGCCGCATTCGGCGCAGCTCTCGGGCTCGGTTTCCTCGACGGTCTCGTGACCGTCCGGGCACTCCCAGACCGGGAGCTGGTGCCCCCACCAGATCTGGCGCGAGATGTTCCAGTCCGGCGCGTTCTCGAGCGAGTCGATCGCAAAACGATGCTGAGCCTCCGGGTGGTAGCAGACACGACCTGACTGCAGCGCTTCGACCGCGGGCTTCTTGAGCTCGGCCATGCTGCACCACCACTGCAGCGAGATCAGCGGTTCGATTCGGCTCTTGCAGCGCTCGCACAACGCGATCGTGTGGCGATAGGCGTCGCGCTTTTCGAGCAGCCCCCGCTCACGGATCCACTCGATGATCCGCTCATCGGCCTCCCCCTGCGTCAGCCCCGCGAGCTCGCCTGCCTGCTCGTTCATACGGCCGTCAGGGCCGATCACGATCGGCTCCGGCAGCGCGTGGTCGCGCCCGATCTCGAAATCGAGCGGATCATGGCCGGGTGTCACCTTGAGCGCGCCGGTTCCGAACTGAGGGTCCACGCGCTCATCGGCGATCACCGGCACCTGCCGCTCCACGAACGGCACCACGACCGTTCGCCCAACGGCGTGACGCCACCGCTCATCGTCGGGACTCACTGCCACGGCAACGTCGCCAAGGATGGTCGCCGGGCGGGCGGTCGCGATCGCCACGCCTCCCTCGGAGCCGTCTGCGAACGGGTAGAGCACGTACGTCAGCGCGTCGTCCGTCTCCTCGTGGACGAGCTCGAGGTCGGAGAGCGCCGTCTCGTGAAACGGGCACCAGTTGATGATGCGATTCGCTCGGTAGATCCACCCCCTGCGGTGGAGATGGACGAAGAAGCGCATGACCGCGCGCACATAAGCCTCGTCCATGGTGAAGCGCTCGCGACGGTAGTCCATCGAGGCGCCCATGCGGCGGAACTGGCTCATGATCGTGCGGCCGTAGGTGTGGAGCCATTCCCAGACGAGCTCCACGAACGCCTCGCGTCCGAGCTCCTGCCGGGTCTTCCCCTCCGATGCCAGGTGCTTCTCGACCGCGTTCTGGGTCGAGATGCCGGCGTGGTCGTACCCTGTCAGGAACGCCGTCTCGAAGCCTCGCATCCGGTACCAGCGCACGAGTGCGTCGGCGAGCGAGATCTGGAGCGCGTGGCCGGTGTGCAGAGCGCCCGTCACGTTCGGGGGCGGATGGGCGACGACGAAGGTCTCTTGGGAGGCGCCCGGCTCGGCTGCGTAGAGGCCCTCCTCCTCCCACGTGCGCTGCCAGCGCTCCTCGACGCCCTCGGGGCGATAGCGCGACTCCATGGGCGCTAGCCCTCGCCGAGTGCGCTCTTGATCGCGGCCAGGAGCTCCTCGTACTCGAAGGGCTTCTGGAAGATCGCGTCGGCACCTGCGCGCATGACCTGCTCGTGCTCGGCGCGGATGTCCCGGGCGGTGACGATGATGATCGGGATGTGCGAGAGCCCAGGCATGGACTTGATCCGGTTCATGACGATGTAGCCGTTGCCGGCGGGCAGCCCGAGGTCGAGGAGGATCAGGTCGGGCTCCTCCTTGCGGACCATGCTCACCGCGCTGATGGCGTCGCTCGCGAAGACCGCCTGGTAGTCCTCGCCCTTCAGCCGGTGGCCGAGCAGAAGCCTGATGTCCAGGTCGTCGTCGACGATCATGATCTTGGCCTTGGCCATGTGACGCTGCAGACTTTGTAGCATGGTTGCAGGACCCCCACGATGAGCCAGGTCATTCAGGATCCGGTGCAGGCGGGTCGCGATGCGGCCGCCCGAGGTGCGTGGCGGGACGCGTACGACCTGCTCGCGCCGGCGGTTCCATCCCTCGCGGCCGAGGACATCGAGATCGTGGCCGAGGCCGCGTTCTGGACTGGGCGGCTCGACGAGGCGATCGAGTTGCGCGAGCGCGCCTACACCGCCTACGTCGGCGCCGGCGCCAAGGAACGGGCGGCCCACCTCGCCCTCTCGATCTCGCGCGACTACTTCGGAAAGGCGGAGCTCTCGATCTCGAGTGGTTGGTTCGCGAAGGCCGAGCGCCTCCTCGAGGGGGAAGGCGAGTCGGCGACGCACGGCTACCTGGCGATCGCCAGGGCCATGAACGTGATGATGAGCGGCGACCTGGACTCGTCGATCGAGAACGCGGAACGTGCCTTCGAGGTCGGCCGGCGGTTCTCGGACCGGAACCTCGAGGCGATGGCGCTCGTCACGAAAGGTCGCGCCCTCGTCCTGAAGGGCCAAGCGTCCGAGGGTCTCGCGCTTCTCGACGAGGCAACCGCCGCGGCAGTGAGCGGCGAGCTGCAGCCGTGGACGACGGGCTTCGTGTACTGCTGCACGATCACGTCATGCCACGGGCTCGGCGATGTTCGCCGAGCCGCCGAGTGGACGAAGGCGGCGGACAGGTGGTGCGAGCGCCAGGACCTGACCGGCTTCCCAGGCGCCTGCCGCGTCCACAACGCGACGATCACCCGCCTCCAAGGCGACTGGCCAAGGGCCGAGGAGCAGGCGCTCCAGGCGTGCGAGGAGCTCCAGGGATTCGACGCCTGGACGACTGCCGCGGGCTTCTACGAGATCGCCGAGATTCGGCGCCGGCGCGGCGACTTCGCAGCGGCGGAGGAGGCGTACAGGCAGGCGAAGGAGTGGGGCCGCGAGCCTCAGCCGGGCCTGGCGCTCCTCCGGCTCGCCCAGGGGAAGACGGATGCGGCCGTGGCGGCCGTGCGGAGGAGCCTGAGCGGGGCCTCAGATCCCCTCGGGAGGATCCGGCGCCTGGCCGCGCAGGTCGAGATCGTGCTCGCCGCACGCGACTTGAAGGCAGCACGTGCCGCCGCCGAGGAGCTCGAGCGGCTCGCGGACGCGTTTAGGATCGAAGACGTCCGCACGCCGGGGTTCGAGGCGAGCGTCCGTCTCGCGTGGGGTCAGATCCGGTTGGCGGAGAACGACGCCGAGGGTGCCGTCGCGGAGCTCGAGCGCGCGGTTGAGATCTGGAGAGGGCTCGGGACGCCCTACGAGACGGCGGAGGCTCAGATGCTGCTCGGGCTCGCGCTGCGACGCACCGGCGACGAGGAAGAAGCACGCGACGAGCTGACCGCCGCGAAGGCGACCTTCGAGCGCCTGGGCGCCGCGCTCGCCGCCGAGCAGGCGGCCGAGCTCTTGGGCGAGCATCAGCTTCGCCGGACCTTCATGTTCACGGACATCGTCGACTCGACCAAGCTCGTCGAGGCCCTCGGCGAGGAGAAGTGGCGCAAGCTGCTCGCCTGGCACGATAAGAAGCTCCAGGAGCTGATCGAGAGCCAGGGTGGCGAGGTGATCAAGCAGACGGGTGACGGCTACTTCGCGGCCTTCCAGAACCCAGCCGCGGCGCTCGACGCAGCCGTGGCGATCCAACGGGTCCTCGACGAGCACGAGCCGCTTGCTCCCGACGTGCGGATCGGGCTCCACACTGGCGGCGCGTTCCACCGGACGGACGACGACTACGCTGGCCAAGGCGTACACATGGCGGCGCGGATCGGCGCGCTCGCGGGAGCGGGCGAGATCCTGGTCAGCCGCGGAAGCGTCGATGGCGCCGTTCGCTACCCACTGTCGGAGCCGCGCGCCACGACGCTCAAGGGCGTCGAGCAGTCGGTCGACGTCTGCTCCGTCGGGTGGCGCTAGACCTGCGGCCGTAGAGCCCGTTCCGGATGTCGACGACGTAGATGAGTCCGTCGTCGACCGGGTAGCTCCACATAATCACCTTTTTCGGGCCGCGGCCGAGCGCCGGGTCCTCCGTAGCGACCGCAGTGAGCGGCATCGAGCTGAACCACCCGGCCTGCATGGGATGCGAAACCACTCTTCCATCTGATGATGTAGTCTTACATCACTATGGGACATCGAACGCAGATCACGCTCTCGGACACGGAATATCGGCTCCTGAAACGGGAGTCCGAGCGCACGGGCGCCTCGCTCTCGGAGCTGGTGCGGCGCGCCGTGGCAGCCACATACGGATCGACGAGACGGCGCCGAAGGAACGGCTTCGAGTCGAGCTTCGGCAGCTGGAAGGACCGCGAGTTCGACGGCGCTGAGTATGTCGAGCGGATTCGCGGGCCGGGTCTCGGCCACCGTCTCGAGCGCCTTGGGCGATGATCCTCGCCGACACGTCCGTCCTCGTCGACAACCTGCGCGGCCGGCCGGAAGCCCGTGTGGCCTTCGGCGAGGCGTTCGCCGCCGGGGAGCGGATCGCCGCCTCGGTCCTGACGAAGACCGAGATCCTCGCCGGAGTCCGGCGCGGCGAGGAGCGAGGGACGCAGGCCCTCCTCGACGAGGTCGAGTGGGTCCCGGTCGATGACGAGATTGCCGAGGCGGCGGGCAGGCTGGCGCGGCGCTATCGCGAATCCCATCCCGGCGTCGAAGTCGTCGACTACGTGATCGCGGCAACCGCACAGGAGCTTGCCGGGGCCCTCTGGACCACGAACGTGAAGCACTTCCCGATGTTCCGAGAGCTCGCGGCGCCCTACTGACGGGCGCCTGCGCCGTTACGCCGACTCTTCCTCGAGCTCGTCCGAGGCGAGGGCACGCCTGCCGCTCGTCACGAGCGTCGGGCGCAGGTTCCGCCGAGGAGCTCTTCCCAGCTCAGAGGAACCCGGGATTCTCCACGCCGGGGCACCTCTTAGCCGCTTCTTACGAAGGCGGGTTACGGTGGCGCCATGAATGATCATCCGAAGATGGATCGGCGCGGCGTCCTCCGGGCCGAGCGCGCGAACAGCGACGGACAGCGCGAAGCAGCGGAAGAGGCGGTTCAAAAGGCGACCGCGATGTACGAAGGTCGACCCCTGGCGAACCCCGAGGAGGACATCTTCGACCAGGGCCTGTCGTTCGATCTCGAGACCATGCTGGACCGCCGGAAGCTGCTCAAGCTCATCGGGTACTCGGGTCTCAGCGTGGGTCTGCTCGCGCTCGTCGGCTGCGGCTCGTCGTCTGGAGACGATGCGACCGGACCGGCGACGGCAGGCGGCGCCACGACGGACGACTGCGCGGTCATCCCCGAGGAGACCGCCGGACCGTTTCCGGGCGACGGCTCGAACGGTCCGGACGTCCTCAGCCAGAGCGGAGTCGTCCGAAGCGACATCCGCTCGAGCTTCGGGGAGCTCTCGGGCACCGCCGAGGGCGTTCCCTTGACGATCAAGGTTGCCGTCCAGGACGCGTCGAACGGCTGTGCAGCACTCGCGGGCGCGGCCGTCTATCTCTGGCACTGCGACCGCGACGGGCAGTACTCCCTCTACTCCGAGGGCGCCACCGACCAGAACTATCTGCGCGGGGTCCAGGAGGCCGGGAGCGACGGCGTCG
>JBOHAJ010000250.1:0-3392 GCA_050697715.1 Gaiellaceae bacterium | reverse complement strand
GTCCACGAGCTCGAGCGGCGCTCGCATGTGCTCGCGGATCCGCGCGCGGCACTCGTTGCGGGCGATGGCGGCGAGCCAGGCGGCGGCGTCACGCGGCTCGTTGCCGGCGAGGAGGCTCCGCTGCGCGGAGAGGAAGGTCTCCTGGGCCGCGTCCTCGGCCTCGACGCCGCCCCGGAGCAGCAGGCGGCAGAGCCCGTAGATCATGCGCCCGTGCTCCTCGAAGAGGGCACCCACTCGGGCGCCCACTACACGGACGTCAGTTGCCGCAGCCGCCGCAGTTGCCATTCGTAGTCCTCAGGTCCTCTATCGGCTCCCTGCGGCTGGGCCCGTACGCTCGAACGAGGGGAGTCCGGGACGCCAGACGAGCACCACGCCCTTGCGGAGGAGCCCAGCGCGGAAGCCCGTGCCGAACTCCCACGTCTCGGGGGCGGCGACCTGAGCGCGCCGCCCCCGGTCGCCGCGGGCAAGGGCGGTCTTCATGCCTGCGGCGACCGGGTGGAGGGGCGGCGTGCGGTTCATGGCCCCCTCAAGAGCGAATCCGGGCGGAAATCTTGCGCCGCCCGCACAGGTTCCCCCGAAGGGGTGACGGCCCGCCGGGCCACGTCCGGGGGTCTGACCCCGGGGCGTGTCCCAGGTGGCCGGGTGGTGTTGATCACAGATGTGGATTGGCCCGCTGAGGGCGAGAGTGTCATCCACAGCGGGGCTCAGGGCGACATGTCCGACGGCCAACTGCGAAGGTCGCAAAAAGCCCTGTCCAGGGGTCAGACCCCGGGACATGGCCTTTCGAGCCGCGAGGCGTCATGATCCCGGCGATGCCCGTCTACATCACGCTGATGAAATGGACCTCGCAGGGGCTGGGCGGGATCCCGGCGTGGCGCGACCGGGTGGAGGAAGCCGAGCGGGCGATCCAGCAGCGGGGCGGCCGGCTGGTCGACGCGTACGTGACGCTCGGCCGCTTCGACGTCGTCGAGATCTTCGAGGCGCCCGACGACGAGACCGCCTACCAGATTCTGATCGAGGTCGCCAAGCACGGACAGGTGACGACGGAGACGCTCCGCGGCTTCAGCCGTGAGGAGGCCGAGAACATCGTGCGGGGCTCCTAGCCGGAGGCGCTCAGGCCCTTGCCGCCCACGGGCACCGTCTCGATCCGCTCGGGTGCGCCGGCGATCAGCGGTAGGGCGCGCCGGATCAGCGCTTCGACGCTCTCGCTCGCCAGCGACGCCTCGTGCGCCGCCTGGCTGCTCCAGACCTCGGTCACCCAGACCGTGTCCGCCTCATTCGGCGACCGGCTCACGACGTACAGCTCACAGTCCGTCACGTCCCGGAGCAGCTCCGCGGCTTCCAGGAGACACTCCGCGAGCGCGTCACCTTCCCCCGGATGCGCCGTGATCTTGCCGTAGAGGCCGAACCTGGTCATGGCGTTTCCCTTTACGCGCCCCGCCTTCCCGCAACGTCCTCCAAGCGAGCGCGGAGCTCGTCCGCGTCCCCGGCCAGATCCTCCAGCGGCGGCAGCTCCGAGCGATCGGTGAGCCCGAAGACACGCTCGAAGAGCGGCGTCGTCGCGTAGCGGACGGCGCCGCCCTCCCCCGCCCGCCCGGACTCTGCGACCAGGCCCCGCTCGACCAACCCTGCGACGGCGGACTCGGCGGCGACGCCGCGGATGCGCGCGATCTCGGGCCGGCTCACCGGTCCGAGATACGCGATGACGGCGAGCGTCTCGAGCGCCGCCTGCGAGAGCCCGCGCTGGACGGGCCGCTCGACGAGGCGCGCGCACGCTTCGGCCGCCTCCCGCGCCGCACGGAACGCGTAGCCCCCGGCGACCCGCTCGAGGACGATGCCGCTCCTCCCCTCGCGGTAGCGCGACGCGAGCAGGCCGAGCGCGGTCTCGACGCGCTCCCGGTCGTCCTCTGTCACGGCCACGAGCTCCTCCAGCGAGAGCGGCTTCGAGGCCACGACGAGGAGCGCCTCGAGCGCGCGGGCGAGGCGGTCGACGGGATTCTCTACGAGCCTGAGGGAGCGTTCCATACGGTGATCGGGTCGAAGGGACCGGGCTGACCAATGGCGATCTCGCCGCGCTTGCGCAACTCCAGGAGCGCGAGGAAGGCGACGATCACCTCCTGGCGGGAAAGGCCGCCGACCTCGCTGTCGAAATGGAAGCGTCCGCGGCCGCGGAGGAGCGCGCGGAAGCGCTCGAGAAAGCGCGAAACCGGCGGGTACGAGAGGGTGAGGTGGCGGAGCGAGAGCTCAGGCGGCTCGGCGGCGAGCGCCCGCAGCGCGTGCGCGAGCTGCACCGGATCCTGGGAAGCGAGCGGCCTCGCAGGCACCGGCGCGAGCGGCGCGGCCCCGAGGCGGAAGTAACGGTCGGACTGGGCCGCCAGGCGCTCCTCCAGCCATCCGGCTGCCGCCTTGAAGCGCCGGTAGAGCGCAAGTCGCTCGGCGAGCTCGCCCGCCGCCTCCTCGGGGTCGAGGTCCCCGAGGTCGAGCTCCTCGTCGGGGAAGAGGCCGCGCGCCTTCAGCTCGAGCAACGCGGAGACGAGGACGAGGAACTCGCCGCACGCCTCGAGGTCGAGCTCTCCCCGGTCGTCGAGCACCCCCAGAAACGCCAGCACGATCTCGGCCACGTCCACGTCCGCCAGCTCGAGCTCCTCCTTGAGGACGAGCGTGAGCAGGAGATCGAACGGGCCCTCGAACGCCTCCAGGTCGAGGGGAAGCTCGCGCACGGCGACGGCCATAGGAGCCCGGGATGCTAGCGGCCGTGCCGGATGCGGCCCTTGGGGATGGCCATCCTCGGGCCGGACGGCTCGACCGCCGCCGGACGGCGCGGCCCCTGGCCGGGCGCCGCGCGCCGCTGCGCCCAGACGAAGGTCAGGATCGCCAGCACGAAGATCACCGCCGACACCCAGAAGTTCAGCCGCTGCCCCAGGAGCTCGTGCGAGGGATCGATGCGGAGCAGCTCCTCGAACGTCCGCCCGAACGTGTACCAGGCGACGTAGAGGGCGAAGAGCCCCGGGGGCTTGATGCGGAAGCGCCGGTCGAGCACGAGCAGCACGAGGACGCCGAGCAGGTTCCAGCCGAACTCGTACAGAAACGTCGGGTGGAAGGTCTCGGACTCCGCGTACCCCTCCGGGCGGTGCTCGGGGTCGATCTCGAGTCCCCAGGGGAGATTGGTCGGCTTCCCGAACAGCTCCTGGTTGAACCAGTTGCCCCACCGCCCAATCGCCTGCGCCAGGAGGATGCCGGGTGCGGCCGCGTCCATGAAGGTGAGGACGCTCTCGCGGCGGACGACGATCGCGCCTGCCAGCACGCCGCCCGCGATGCCGCCCCAGACGCCGAGCCCGCCCTGCCAGACGGCGAACGGCTCCCACCACTCGTCGTCGACCGTGCTCCAGCTC
>JBOHAJ010000249.1:0-3204 GCA_050697715.1 Gaiellaceae bacterium | reverse complement strand
CCCGAGGACATCCTCGCGCGCTGGACGTGGCGCCTCGCGCGCGCGACGCGCAAGGTCCAGGACCGCCGCGCGAGCGCCGACTTGCCAGAGGCGAAGCGGCTCCTCGGCGCCCTCACGAACTCGCGCGGCCACCGGCACGAGGAGAACGCGGCGCGCCTCGTCAACGTCGCCCTCGAGCAGCCGACTCACGTCGCGGCCGCGCTGCTGGCGTCCGCGGAGGCCTATACGCCGACCGCACAGAGATTCATCGACGGCGTGCGCGATCGCATCGGCTCGCTTCAGGAGGTCGCCAACGCGCTCGCGGACAACCTCCCGGCGCCGAAGCCTCCCTCGGGCAAGTCGCGGCGGCGGCGGCGCAAGAAGAAGCGCAAGGACGCCCAGGCGCAGCAGGCGGGGCAAAACGGGAGGCCGCCGGAACAGCGGCCGGAAGCCGCGGCCGAGCCGGCCGCACCCGCTTAAGAATCCGTTCAGCAGTCGCCGCTACGATCGGCGGCGATGCTGCTTCTGCTCGGTGTCGCGTTCGTCGCGGGCGTGGTCACGGGCATTTCGCCGTGCGTCCTGCCCGTGCTGCCGATCGTCTTTGCCGCGACCTCGACGGGAGGCTCTCGCCGTCCCTACGCCGTGGTCGCCGGCCTGGTGGTCAGCTTCACCGTCTTCACCCTGACCGCGGCAGCGCTCCTCTCCGCGCTCGGCCTGCCGGCCGACCTCCTCCGCAACGTCGCCATCGCCGTCGTCCTCCTCCTCGCCCTGTCGCTGCTCGTACCGCGCCTCGCTCACGTGCTCGAGCGCCCCTTCCAGGCGCTCGGACGGCGTGCCCCTCGCGACGTCGGCGGCGGCTTCCTCCTCGGGCTCAGCCTCGGTGTCCTCTTCACGCCCTGCGCGGGACCGATCATCGCGGCCATCGCAACGCTCGCGGCGGCGCAGGACTTCACGCTCGACGCCGTCCTGCTCACGCTCGCCTACGCCGTCGGGCACGGTGTCGTGCTCCTCGCCTTCGCGCTCGCAGCCAGACGGGGGCTCGCGCTGTCGACGCTGAAGGCACGCGCCCCGCTCGTCCGGCGGGCGCTCGGCGCCACGATCGCGGCGGCGGCCGTCCTCATGATCCTCGGGATCGACCGAGAGCTGGCGACGAATGTCCCGGGGTACACCCGGGCGCTCCAGGGGTTCGAGGAGAGCGCCGCGGCGCAGGGGCGCCTCGACGAGCTCCTGGGCACGAGCGGCACGATGGCGGAGGCGACGCTCGACGACTACGGCCCCGCTCCGGACTTTCAGGGCATCGAACTCTGGCTCAACTCCAACCCTCTGACGCTCGCGGAGCTGCGGGGCAAGGTCGTCGTCCTCGACTTCTGGACCTACTCGTGTATCAACTGCCTGCGGACGCTGCCCCACGTGAAGGGCTGGTACGAGGCGTACCGCGACGCGGGCCTCGTCATCGTCGGCGTACACACGCCGGAGTTCGCGTTCGAGCGCGTGCCCGCCAACGTCCGTCGCGAGACTGAGAGCCTCGGAATCGAGTATCCGGTCGCGCTGGACAACGAGTTCGCCACCTGGAACGCCTGGGGGAACCGCTACTGGCCGGCCAAGTATTTCGTCGACCGGCGAGGGCGCATCCGCTACGCGCACTTCGGCGAGGGCGCCTACGAGGAGAGCGAAGCGGTCATCCGCCGGCTCCTCGCCGAGCCGGGGCTGCCGGAGCCCGTTTCCAGCTCGATCCCCGATCGGACTCCGACGGGCCACCAGACGCCGGAGACGTACCTCGGCTGGCGCCGCCTGTCGAGCTTCGTCGGCTCGCGGATCGTGCCCGACCGGGAGGGCTCGTATCGGATTCCGCGCTTCGTGCCCGGGCACGCCTTCGCGCTCGGCGGCCGCTGGACGGTGGAGGAGGAGCGTGTCGTCGCAGGCCGCGATGCCCGCCTCCGCCTCGTCTTCACCGCACGCGAGGTCTTCCTCGTCCTCGGGACCGAGGACGGAGAGGAGACGGTGGAGGTCACGCTCGACGGCCGGCCCGTTCGCACCGTGCGCGTGCCCGAGGACCGCCTCTACACCCTCGCAACGATCCCGGGAGGAAAACGCGAGCACACGCTCGACCTCCGCTTCTCGTCCGGGACGGAGGCCTACGCCTTCACCTTCGGGTAGTGGAGGGGAACTAGGACTCTTCCTCGGGGCGGCTGCGCTCCTCGTGCTCCCGCAGGAAGCGCGTCAGCTCCGCCGCGAGCGTGTCCCCGGACGGAAGATCCAGCTCCTCGCCGAGGGCGTCGCGCTGCGTCTCGAGCTCGCGCACGTACGCCTCGGTCTCGTCGTCCTGGGCGACCGCGGCGCTCACCTGGAGCTCGTAGGCCTCGGAGGCGCGCTCCAGATCGCCCAGCTCCAGCGAGGCCCCGAGCAGGGCGCCCAGGCGGCGACAGAGCGCCAGGGCCGCCTTGGGACTCGCGGCCAGGGAGACATAATGGGGCACCGCCGCCCAGAGGCTTGCGGACGGCAGCTCCGCCTGCCGGCAGGCGTCGTGGAAGACCCCCACGATCCCGGTCGGGCCCTCGTAACGGGAGGCGCCGAGCCCCAGCTCCTCGATGAGCTTCGGGTCGCTCGCGGAGCCGGTCACAGGGGCCGGCCGCGTGTGCGGGACGTCGGCGAGCAGGGCGCCGAGGGTGACGACCCGCTCGACGCCGAGATCGGCCGCCAGCTCGATGATCTCGGCGCAGAACGTGCGCCAGCGCGTGTTCGGCTCGACCCCGAGCAGGAGCACGGCGTCGCGCTCGGTGCCGGGGATCCCGGCGTGGTAGAAGACGTTCTCGGGCCAGTCGATCTTCCGCGTCAGGCCCTCCTCGAGGCGGACGTGGGGGCGGACCGCCTGGAAGTCGTAGAACTCCTCGGGGTCGACGTCGGCGAAGCGGCGCGCGCTCCAGCTCTGCGCGAGGAAGCCGGCGGCGAGCGACGCCCCCTGAGCGCCGTCGTTCCAGCCCCGGAAGGCGGCGACGAGCACGGGTTGCCGCAGGCTCGGGCGGCGATCGATGCGGACATGGCCGGAGATGGCCTGAGTCTAGTGCCCCAGTGATGGTTGATCGGAAAGTGTGGTGCCGGCGGGGGCGTCACGGGCGTCATCCGGCGGTGCCACGGTTTCCGGTCAATTTTCGATCAATCATCTAAAGTGAAGCCGGACGCGTCCGCTCAGAAGGAGGCGGCCCGCGATCACGACGACGCCGGACC
>JBOHAJ010000248.1:0-3736 GCA_050697715.1 Gaiellaceae bacterium | reverse complement strand
CCTCTCGGACGACCGCCTCGACGCCCCGCCGGTCGATCTCGCTCATCGTGTAGACGGCCAGGCCGGACTCGCGGACAAAGGCCTTCTCGGCGCCGTCGAGCGAGCGAACGCCGACCAGCGCGACCCGCTCCGGCTCGACGGCGGGCAGGCGCCAGTCCTCGCTTGCGAACGCCTCCCCCATGCGGCCGAGCGCGGCGGCGAGCGGCATGCCGTGGACGTTGCCGCTCGGGCTCGTCTCCGGCGTGTTC
Source organism: Gaiellaceae bacterium (assembly GCA_050697715.1). Taxonomy (GTDB): domain Bacteria; phylum Actinomycetota; class Thermoleophilia; order Gaiellales; family Gaiellaceae; genus DASQWP01. Next base: position 3,488 of record JBOHAJ010000248.1, on the reverse strand, counting down.
AGGTCCCCGTGGGCGTCCAGCCAGAGGACGGCGCCCGGCTCGTGCACGGAGGCGAGCCCGCCGAGAGTCCCGAGCGCGACCGAGTGGTCGCCGCCCAGGACGACGGGCACTCGGCCGTCCTTCGCCGCCGCGGCCACGCGCCTCGCGATCCGCCCACACGTCTCCTTGATCTCCCCGAGGAAACGGGCCTGCGGGTCGCCGCTGGCGGTGGCTTCCGCGACCGCGGCCTCGACGTTCCCCCAGTCCGCGCATCCGTAACCGAGGCGGACGAGACGGTCAGCCAGGCCGGCGTAGCGGATCGCGGAAGGTCCCATGTCCACGCCGCGCCGCCCGGCGCCCAGGTCGAGCGCGGCGCCGATGACGGCGATCCTCCGGTCGTCCATGGGGCGTGAAGATACTCGGCTAGACTGAGATGCCGCGCGGCGAGGTAGCTCAGTTGGTAGAGCACACGGCTGAAAACCGTGGTGTCGCCGGTTCGATTCCGGCCCTCGCCATGGCCGATCGAAGTCCGGCTTCGGCTGCGCCGAAGCCATGACGACTTCCATCGGGTTTCGCTGAGGCCCGAGCGGTTGTGAGCCGACGCCGGCAAAGCCGGCATCGGCGTCACCGCCCGCCCCCAAGGGTGATGAGATAGAACCCCGGTCGATGGCGACGTCGACGCGCGCTGGACCGCGCCCGGCCCGGTTCTCCGAGGCGAAGGCCCGCGCGCTCGCACGCGAGCTTGCCGCCGTCGTCGAGGGAGAGGTCCGCTTCGACCGCGGGAGTCGTGCCCTCTACGCGACCGACCTCTCCGCCTACCGGCAGGTGCCGATCGGCGTCGTCGTCCCGCGGCACGCCGACGACGTCGCCGCCGCGGTGGCGGCCTGTCGCGAGCACGAAGCGCCCGTCCTTCCGCGGGGCGGCGGCACGAGCCTCGGCGGGCAGACCTGCAACGTCGCAGTCGTCCTCGACTTCTCCAAGTACATGAACCGCATCCTCGCGCTCGATCCGGAACGGCGCGTGGCCCGGGTCGAGCCGGGAGTGATCTGCGACCAGCTTCGCACCGCGGCCGAGGAGCACGGACTCACGTGGGCACCGGACCCGGCCACTTACGAGTACTGCACACTCGGCGGGATGATCGCCAACAACTCCTGCGGCGTGCACTCGGTGATGGCCGGGCGGAGCTCGGACAACGTCGAGGAGCTCGAGCTGCTCACCTACCGTGGCGCGCGGCTCGGTGTGAGCGCCGAGGGCGCGGGGCTCCCAGGCGACCTCCGCGACCGCCTCGGGGCCCTCCGGGACCGCTACGGCGACCTGGTCCGCGAACGCTACCCGGACATCCCACGCCGTGTCTCCGGCTACAACCTCGACGACCTCCTCCCCGAGAAAGGCTTCCACGTCGCCCGCGCGCTCTCCGGTACGGAGGGGACCTGCGCCGTCACGCTCGCCGCGACCGTCCGCCTCGTGCCGAGTCCCCCTGTGCGAATGCTCGTCGTCCTCGCTTACCCCGACCAGTTCCGAGCGGCCGACCAGATCATGGAGATCCTCGAGCACGGGCCCATCGGGCTCGAGGCCGTGGACTCGAGCGTGACGGACAACATGCGCCGGCTCGACCTGAACGTCCGCGAGGTCGAGCTCTACCCGGAGGGCGGCGCGTGGCTCCTCGCCGAGCTGGGCGGTTGGTCGCGCGAGGAGGCGCTCGAGCGCGCGAAGGGGCTCATGGACGCACTCGCGAAGCTCGGACGGCACGCGCCGGTCATGAAGCTCGTCGACGACCGGGCGGAGCAGAAGCGCGTCTGGCTCGTGCGCGAATCGTCAATCGGCGCCAGCCGAGTGCCGGGCGAGCTCGAGACCTGGTCGTGCTGGGAGGACTCCGCGGTCGCCCCCGAGAAGCTGGGCGCCTACCTGCGCGACTTCCAGAAGCTCCTCGACCGCTACGACTACACCTGCGTCTTCTTCGGCCACTACGGGCAGGGCTGCGTGCACTCGCGTATCACGTTCGACCTCAAGTCGGCACCAGGCGTGCGCGCTTTTCGGACCTTCATGGAGGACGCCTCCGATCTCGTCCTCTCCTACGGCGGCTCGCTCTCGGGCGAGCACGGCGACGGGCAGTCGCACGCGGAGCTTCTCCCGAAGATGTTCGGGCCGGAGCTCGTCGAGGCCTTCCGCGAGTTCAAGGCGATCTGGGACCCCGACTTCCGCATGAATCCGCACAAGATCGTGGATCCCTACCCGATCGACTCCAACCTGCGGCTCGGAGCGGCCTACCGTCCGCGGCCGGTCGAGACCCACTTCCGGTTCCCGCGCGACGAGGGCAGTCTCGCGCAAGCGACCGAGCGCTGCTTCGGCGTCGGGAAGTGCCGCCGGACCGCGGGCGGGACGATGTGTCCGAGCTTTCAGGTCACGCGCGAGGAGATGCACACGACACGGGGACGCGCTCACCTCTTCTTCGAGCTGCTCCGCGGGGAAACCCTCACGGAGGGCTGGCGGGACCCGCACGTGAAAGACGCGCTCGATCTCTGCCTCGCCTGCAAGGGCTGCAAGGGCGACTGCCCCGTGAGCGTGGACGTCGCCACCTACAAGGCGGAGTTCCTCGCCCACTACTACGCGGGCCGCCTCCGGCCGCGTCACGCCTACGCGCTCGGGCTCGTGGACGTCTGGCTCGCGCTCGGGGCGCGGGCGCCTGCGCTCGCCAACGCCGGCTCGAGGCTCGGCCTGCTCAGGCGCCTGGGCGGGATCACGACGGAGCGCGAGGTCCCCAGGCTCGCGCGGCGTTCGTTCCGCGCCTGGTTCCGCGCACGCGACGGCTCGCACGTGGAGGGGTCCCGCGTCCTCCTCTGGCCGGACACGTTTACGAACTTCCTGGCGCCGGAGATCGGGCAGGCCGCCGTCGAGGTGCTCGAGGCGGCCGGCTTCCGCGTCGAGATCCCCGGCCGCCGCCTCTGCTGCGGCCGCCCGCTCTACGACTACGGAATGCTGGGCGCGGCGAAGCGGCGACTGCGGTCGATCCTCGAAGACCTGCGTCCGGCGATCCGCGCCGGCGTCCCGCTGGTTGGGCTCGAGCCGAGCTGCGTCGCCGTCTTCCGCGACGAGCTCGTCAACCTCTTGCCCGAGGACGAGGACGCGCAGCGTCTCGCGCGGCAGTCCCTCTTCTTCTCCGAGTTTCTCGCCCGCGCCGACTGGGATCCGCCGTCGGTCGGGCGCCGGGCGATTGTCCACGGCCACTGCCATCAGAAGGCGCTCGCGAAGATGACCGCCGAGGAGGAGCTGCTCCCGCGGGCGGGGCTGGAGGCCGAGATCCTCGACTCAGGGTGCTGCGGGCTCGCTGGCTCCTTCGGCTACGAGGCCGCCCACTACGGGTTCTCGATGCAGGTCGGCGAACTCCGGCTCCTCCCCCTCGTTCGCGCCGCGCCCGAAGGCGCCCTCATCCTGGCCGACGGCTTCAGCTGCCGCCAGCAGATCGCGCACGGGACGGGTCGGCGCGCGCTCCACCTCGCGCAGGCCCTGAA
>JBOHAJ010000247.1:0-7505 GCA_050697715.1 Gaiellaceae bacterium | reverse complement strand
GTGTAGCAGTCTCGTCTCTCCCGCCAGCAGGGGATGGGGGAAAGACGATTCTAGCGTCCTGCTGCCGCGAGGTCAGCAGCCGGCGCCAGGCCTCCGGCGTTCTTCCCGCAAATTGCGAGTGGTGTCTAGTGTCGGCCGGCGAGGCTGCCGCGGGCGGGAACCACGTCCTCCCTGCGGGAGGCCCTCCATACCGCTGCGGAACCACCTCGGACTGAGCATCGGGACGCTCTGCCGCGCGCTCCGCGACCTCGACCGGCGCCTGCTGACCGCTACGCCTGCGCCTGCTTGACTCGCTGGTCCTGGACGTTAGGCTTGCGCTGCCGGTCGCATGCGCCGCTTTTCGCGCCCATTGACGCTCTCCCTGGCCGCCGCCGCGGTCGGAGCCGGGCTCGTCTGGTTCCTCGACCCCTCGAGCGGACGGCGCCGACGGCACGTCGTACGCGACAAAGGCGTCTCGCTCGCCCGCCGCGGCGCCCACCGCGGGCGCCGAACCGTCCGCCACGCGTCCTCGGACGCGCTCGGCCTCGGTAAGCGCCTCGCGCACAACCTCCCGGGAAACGAGCCGGAGCTCGACGACGCGACGCTCGCACACAAGGTCGAGAGCATCGTCTTTCGAGACCACGACGTGCCCAAGGGGCAGATCAACATCAACGCGGAGCGCGGCGTCGTCTTCCTCCGCGGGCAGGTCGAGCGGCCCGAGCTGGTCGAGGCCCTCGAGGCGCGGGCGCGCAAGGTGAAGGGCGTGCGAGACGTCCGGAACCTGCTGCACCTCCCGGCCGATTCACCGCCGCAACCGCGGGAGTAGCACCCTCCGGCCTGTACGCTCGCGCCGTGGATGCCGACGCCGCTGAGATTCGCATCCTCGGCTGCCTGATCGAGAAGCAGCGGACAACGCCCGACGTCTACCCGCTCTCGTTGAACGCACTCCGGCTCGCGTGCAACCAGGCGACGAACCGAGATCCCGTCGTGGATTACGACGAACCGACGATCCGCGCCGCGCTCGAGCGCCTCTCACGGAAGCAGTGGGTGCGGCTGGCCAGCGGGCCCGGGAGCAGAGCGGTCAAGTACCGGCACTTGTTCGACGAGGCGCTCGAGCTCAGCGGCGCGGAGATCTCGCTCCTGGCCGTCCTGATGCTGCGCGGCCCGCAGACGCCGGGCGAGCTGAAGCAACGAACGGAGCGCCTGTTCCCGTTCGAGTCGAGCGCGGGAATGGAGCAGACGCTGCAGACGCTTGCCCAGCGTGAGCTCTGCGTACGGCTGCCCCGTCGGCCCGGTCAGAAGGAGGAGCGATGGGAGCAGCTCCTCGGCGGGGACGAGGCGACGGGGGCGTCCGAGCCGGCGCCGCGGACGGACGACTCCCTGGAGGAGCGCGTCCGCCGCCTCGAGGAGCGGGTCGCCGCGCTCGAGAGCGCTCTCTCTAGCGAACGGTGAGGTCGGCCCCCGCGAGTGACCGCGGGCGTGCCATGCTTCCGCAGAACCGACCGACGAAGGAGGGATCGAGCGATGCCGTACGAAGTTCCGCCTCTCCCCTACGACTACGCCGCGCTCGAGCCGCACGTGGACGAGCAGACGATGCGCGTCCACCACGACAAGCACCACCAGGCCTACGTGGACAAGGTCAACGCCGCCCTGGAGGGGACCGAGTGGGCCGACCGGCCGATCGAGGACGTCCTCACGAACCTCGACGCGGTTCCGGAGGACAAGCGCGCGGCGGTCCGCAACAACGGCGGGGGCCACTACAACCACTCGCTCTTCTGGGAGTGGATGAGCCCCGAAGGAGGCGGCGAGCCGGACGGCGAGCTCGCGGACGCGATCGCGTCGGCGTTCGGCTCCTTCGACGACTTCAAGGCGAAGTTCAAGGACGCCGGCGTGAACCAGTTCGGCTCGGGCTGGGCCTGGCTCGTCCGCGACGGAGGCGGACTCACCGTCCTCTCGACGGCCAATCAGGACAACCCGATCTCCCAGGGCAAGACGCCGCTCCTCGGCATGGACGTGTGGGAGCACGCCTACTACCTCAAGTACCAGAACCGGCGCCCGGACTACATCGACGCCTGGTGGAACGTCGTCGCCTGGGGGAAGGTGGCCGTGGGTTTCGGGAGTTAGAGGAGCAGAGGAGCTAGAGAAGCATGAGGAGCTGATCCTTGCGGACGAACCTTTCGGCCTCATCGCGCGAATGCACCCCGAGCCGCCGGTAGGCGAGCTTCAGGTGCGTCCGCACGGTGTGGGGCGAGATGACAAGGAGCTCGGCGATCTCGCGCGGGCCGAGACCGTCCACGTAGAGCTCGAGGATCGTGCGCTCCCGCGGACGCAGCTTCGCGAGCGCACCGTCGTCCTTCGTTGGACTCACACAGGCGAGCCGCCGGATGAAGGCGAGCGACTGCTGCCGCAGCGTCCTGGGCGAGCGGTCGACGCCGTCGAGCCGCTCGGCGATTCGCTCGGCGACCTCAGTCAGGAGCGCGCGCTCGCCCTCGCTCGGTCTCCGCGACGTGCGGGAGCCGACCAGGACGGTGCCGACGACCTCGCCGGACCTGGTCAACCACTCGCCGTCGAGCCAGGAGAGCCCGAGGGCGCGGGCGAGCGTATGCTCGGTGCCCACGGCGAGGAGCGAGCGAGCCTGTGACACGGTGAGCTGCTCCAGCCCGAACTTCCGTACGTCGAGTGACGGCATGCCTACCGCGGCGAGGAGGTGCATCACCTCGCCGGCGGTGTCGCAGAGCCGGACGCTCGCGGTCTCGACGGAGAGCTCCGTCGGCAGGCAGGCGACCACCTCCTGGAGGCGCAGCGAGAGGTCCCTGCCGGGCAGGGCCGCAATGGCGCGCTCCAAGCCGCCGCGATCCGTCACAAGATCGGTCGTCACCCGCTCCTTAGGGTGCTTAATACCCCTGAGCGGTCGATGTCACACACCGCCGGAGAAGGCAAGCGTGCGGAGAGGAGGGAGCAGATGGCAGCCTGGAAGCTGCTGCTGACAGCCACGAAGCTGAAGCGCGGGTGGAGCCGCATCCCGCCCGAGCGGCGCAAGAAGCTCGTCGAGGACGCCGGGAAGACGGTGCGGAAGCACGGGCCGGTCGTCGCGCGCCGGATCGGCGCGGCCGTCCGCGAGGCGCGGAAGAAGCGGTAGGGCCGCCAGGCGATGCAGGACAGCTTCACGCTCGGACGGATCGCCGGGATCCGCGTCGGCATCAACTGGAGCTGGCTCGTCGTCTTCGCGCTGCTCGTGTGGACGCTCGCCACGGGGATCTTCCCCGAGACGAACCCCGGTCTCGAGGACGGCACCTACGTCGGGATGGCGATCGTCGCGGCCCTGCTCTTCTTCACCTCACTCCTCCTCCACGAGCTGGGTCACGCCTGGGAGGCGCGCCGGGAGGGGATGGAGATCGACGGCATCACCCTCTGGCTCTTCGGCGGCGTGGCGAAGTTCAAGGGCATGTTCCCGAGCGCGGGAGCGGAGTTTCGGATCGCGATCGCCGGGCCCATCGTGTCCCTCCTTCTGGGCGGGCTCTTCATCGCGGTGGCCGCAGCAACAGGCCTGCCCGGGACGGTCGACGGAGTTGCGGCGTGGCTCGGCTACATCAATCTGACGCTCCTCGTCTTCAACCTTCTCCCGGCGCTCCCGCTGGACGGCGGCCGCGTTCTGCGCTCAGCGCTCTGGCAGGTACGGGGCGACTTCGGCTGGGCGACGCGCATCGCCGCCACGATCGGACGAGGGATGGGCTACGCGTTCATCGCGGGCGGCGTCGCCTTGCTCATCTTCCTGAACGCGTTCAGCGGAGCCTGGCTTGCGTTCATCGGCTGGTTCCTGCTCCAGGCGGCGGGAGCGGAGGATCGCTACTTGATCGCCAGGCGCGCGCTCGGCGGGCTCCGCGTCCGGGACCTGATGGTGCGCGATCCGGTCACGACCCCGCCCGATCTGACCATCGAGCGCTTCCTCGACGAGGTGGTCTGGGGGCGGCACTACACGACGTACCCGGTGACCGAGAACGGCCACGCCATCGGTCTCCTGCCGTTCCGCTGCGTCGCTGCCGTGCCGCGGAGCGAGTGGCAGGCGCGCACCGTGCGCGACTGCATGTTGCCGCGCGACCAGGTGCCGGTCGTCGCGGAGGACGACGAGCTCATCGAGGCAGCCGGCGAGCTGGGCGAAAGCGACGTCCGCCGCGCCCTCGTGCTCGACGGAGACCGACTCGTCGGGCTTCTCTCCGCCACGGACGTGACTCGCGCGCTCGAGCTCCGCTCCGCTCGGCGCCGCGCAAGGAGTTAGGGGTGGCGGATGGGATTCGAACCCACGACCACCGGGACCACAACCCGGGGCTCTACCAGCTGAGCTACCGCCACCATGCGGCGAAACCCGCTGCGAGAGACGAGTGTAGCGGTGCTACGGTGCGCCCGAGCGCCTGTAGCTCAGTGGACAGAGCAGCGGACTTCTAATCCGCGGGACGGGGGTTCGAATCCTCCCAGGCGCATCTCGGAAACGCCCTGGAATTTGGATGCATTAGTCGTCCGGCCAGTAGAGCGGCCGGGTCAACGCAGGGTCAACAGGCTTTCCAGCGACGCGCCGCCCAAGGCTCTGTTCTTTGCGGCCTGGATCGCCAGGCCAGGGAGCTTCTATTCGCGCGTCAGGATGACGTTCACACGGAGCGGCGACGAGGTTCGCGCGTCAGAGCGCGCGCGATCCGTGACCGCGTCGCGCGTCCCGCGTCTCGGCGCGTGAGCCTGCGAACCTAACCCGGCTCCGCTGGTGCCAGCCGCCGATCTCCCCTCCGGCGAATGATCTCGGCGGCGATGACCATAAGGAAGGTGAACGTGATCATGACGGTCGCGAAGGCGATGACGAGCGGCAATCGCGAGGCGAAACGAAGCTGTGAGAAGAGATACACGGGGTACGTCGTCGTGTTACCGACGAGAAAGCTCGCGATCGCAAATTCATCGATCGAGAGGACAAACGAGATGATGAACGACGCCAGGAGCGCCGGCATGATCAGCGGAAGCGTGATACGCCGGAACCTGAAGAGCGGAGAGGCGCCCAGGTCGCGGGCCGCCTCGTCGAGCGAGCGGTCGATGCCGGCGAGCCGCGGCAGGAGGAGCAGGATGGTGTACGGAAGGGTGATGACGCCGTGGCCGAGGATGACTGCCGCGAGGCCCGGGTGGACGCCAATCGTGCCCTTCGAGAAGAGGATCAGGAGCGAGACGCCGAGAACGACGTACGGAACCACCAGCGGCATGAGCACGAACCCGGTCACCAGGGAGTGTCCGCGAAATCGGCGCCGGGCGAGCGCAAGCGAAGTCATCAGCCCGAGCGCCGTCGCAAGGAGGCTCGTAGCGAGCGCGATCTGGACGCTGTTTCGGAGAGCCGTGCGCAGCGCTTGAGTCTTCCACGCGTCGACGAACCAGTGGCTCGTGAAGCCCTCGAGCGGGAACTTCGGCAGCTCGCCGCTGTTGAAGGAGAAGAGCACGAGCAGCGCCGACGGCAGGTAGAGGAACAGCAGGAAGGCTGTGAAGAAGGCGGTGAGGCCGCGCCGGGCGGCGCCGCTCGTCATCACGTCCGAACGACTCACGCTCGAGCCTCCGGGAGGAGGAAACGGGAGGTCGTCGCCGCCACGAGTAGTACGACGGCCAGGAGGAACAGCGCCAGGGCGGAGCCGGTCTGCCAGTCGATTGACGCGACGAAGAGGTCGGAGATCGAGTTGCCGTACATGTAGCCCTTCGTGCCTCCGACGAGGAGCGGCGTCACGAACTCGCCAATCGAGGGAATGAACACGAAGAGAAAACCCGCCACGATGCCCGGAGTGGCGAGGGGAAGCGTGATCCGACGGAAGGCGTAAAGACGGCTTGCCCCCAGGTCGGCGGCCGCCTCGTGGAGTCGCCGATCCATGTTCTCGAGCGCGATGAACATCGGCAAGCAGACAAACGGCACCCACGCATACATGAGGACGACGATCACGGTGAACTGGCTGTAGATCAGGAAGGAGAGCGGATGCCCCTCGTCGCGCAGGCCGACTGCGAAGAGCGCGCTGTTGATCAGCCCCTCATCACCGAGGATCACCTTCCAGGCGAGCAGCCGGAGAAAGAAGCTCGTGAAAAAGGGCGCGATCACGACGAGCAGCCACGTATACCGAGAACGCTCGACGCAGCAGGCCAGGTAGTAGGCGATCGGAAAGGCGATGAGAACGGCGAAGACCGAGGTCGTCATCGCCATGGACACCGACTTGAAGAACAAGTCGAGGTACTGGCTGTCGGAATGGAGCTCCGCGACCCGAAGGAGGTTGTTCCCGGCCGGAATTGTGAAGAAGGGAGCCGCGAGCCCCGCCAGCGCTCCGACCATGACCCAGCCTCCGCGGGGGCCGAGCAGCCCGCCGAAGATCGCCGCGACCGCGAGCAAAAGACCTGCTGCCGCAACGAAGCCGGACGGGAGGTGAGTCGGCTGCCCGAGCACTTCGAGACTCACTCCCTGTCCGAGCAGGTTCCGCCAGATCGATGTCGAGAACGCCGTCAGCTCGCCGGCGGCACGCGCGAGTGCGTCCGTCGGCGCGAAGTGCGCGAGCCCGACGCTGAACCGCGTGATGTAGTAGAGCGGGGCGACGAAAAAGAGCGCGAGGAACGCGATTCCCGGCAGCAGCATCGCGAAGACGGCGGCGCGCGACCGCGTGGCCTCAAGGGCAGCGGCCCGAGCGAAGTCGTTCCACCTCGCGCGCGGTGTGATCCGTCCTCCCTCGACGGTGCTCACTCCGTCCACACCTCACTCGGCTTCGCTGCTCTTTCGGTCCAGGCCGGTTCGCCGGCGCCGACCACGAAGCTGTGCTCGGTCGCCCAGGCGAGGATGACCGTGTCGCCGACAGCGGCATCGGCGGCGGTGGCGTCGTTCAAGCGGTGGACGGTGAGACGCTCGCCGGTCGAAAGCTCGACGATCAGCTCGGTGAGCGACCCGAGGTAGACGACGTCCGTCACGCTTCCGTGCACACGCGACCCGGCGCTCTCGTCGCCTCGCCCCGCGATCTTGATCTTCTCCGGGCGAACCGTGATCTGCACCTTTCCGCCTGCCGGGCGGCGCGCGAGCGGCGCAAAGATCCGCTCGCCCTCACCCACGTGCATCGTCGCGATGCCGCGCTCGACACGATCGCACCGCAACTCGATGAGGTTGGAGGTTCCGATGAAGCCGGCGACGAAGGGCGTCGCCGGGTGCTCGTACAGCGCCCGGGGCGTCGCGATCTGTTCGACCGCCCCTTCGTTCATGACCGCGATGCGGTCAGACATCGTTAGCGCTTCCTCTTGGTCGTGCGTCACGTATACGAACGTCGTGCCACTCGCCTCCTGGATCGCCTTCAGCTCGAGCTGCATTTCCTTGCGCAGCTTCAGGTCGAGCGCACCGAGCGGTTCATCCAGCAGCAGCACTTCGGGCTTGTTGACCAGGGCCCGCGCCAGGGCAATGCGCTGCTGTTGTCCGCCGGAGAGCTGCTTGGGTTTGCGCAGCTCCATACCCGGCAGCCGCACCATGTGCAGCGCCTCTGCCACCC
>JBOHAJ010000246.1:0-12970 GCA_050697715.1 Gaiellaceae bacterium | reverse complement strand
GTCGTCGAGCGCATCCCGCCGCCGCAGGGCAACCCGGAGGCACCCGCCCGCGCGCTCGTCTTCGACTCTTCGTACGACCAGTACCGGGGCGTCGTCGCCTTCGTCCGCGTCGTGGACGGCCGCTTCTCCACTCGCGAGCGCTTGCGTGCGATGGCCCAGGGGACGCGCTTCGAGGCGGAGGAGCTCGGCTTCTTCTCCCCCGAGCGGACACCGACCGCGACCCTCGAGGCGGGCGAGGTCGGCTACGTCGTCACCGGGCTCAAGGACGTGAGCCGCCTCCGCGTCGGCGACACCCTGACGAGCCAGACGCGGCCGGCGTCCGAGCCGCTGCCGGGCTACAAGGACGTCAAGCCGACGGTCTTCGCCGGACTCTTCCCGACCGACTCGGACGACTACCCGGCGCTCCGCGATGCGCTCGAGAAGCTGAAGCTCAACGACGCCTCGCTCTTCTACGAGCCCGAGACTTCGCAGGCCCTCGGCTTCGGGTTCCGCTGCGGCTTCCTCGGCCTTCTGCACATGGAGATCGTGCGCGAGCGGCTCGAGCGGGAGTTCGACCTGGACCTGCTCGTGACCGCGCCGAACGTCGCCTACCGCGTGCTCACGAAGGGCGGGCAGGAGCTCGAGGTGCACAGCCCCGCCGACATGCCACTCGAGGTCGAGCGCGTCGAGGAGCCCTACATCCGCGCGGCCACGATCGTGCCGAAGGAGTACGTGGGCTCGGTCATGGAGCTGAACAACGACCGCCGCGGCCGCTTCCACCACCTCGAATACCTGAGCGAGCAGCGCGTGCTCCTCGTGTTCGACCTCCCTCTCGCCGAGATCGTCTACGACTACTACGACGCGTTGAAAAGCCGGACGAAGGGCTACGCGAGCTTCGACTACGACGTGCTCGGGTTCGAGCCGGGCGAGCTCGTGCGGCTCGACGTCATGCTGGCGGGCGATCCGGTGGACGCGCTCAGCCTGATCGTCCACCGCGACGCCGCTTACGCGCGCGGCCGCGCGCTCGTCGACCGGCTGCGCGAGGAGATCCCGCGCCAGCTCTTCGACGTGCCCGTCCAGGCTGCGATCGGCTCGCGGATCATCGCCCGCGAGACGATCAAGGCAAAGCGCAAGGACGTGCTCGCCAAATGCTACGGCGGCGACATCACCCGAAAGCGCAAGCTCCTCGAGCGCCAGAAGAAGGGGAAGAGGCGCATGAAGCAGGTGGGCTCGGTGGAGGTGCCGCAGGAGGCCTTCCTCGCCGTCCTCAACCTCGACGGAGAGCGGAAGTGAGCGCAGCGGGCGGCGTCCGGCACCTCTACGTGCACCTGCCGTTCTGCGCGCACCGCTGCGGCTACTGCGACTTCGTCACCGTCGTCGGGCGCGAGGCGTGGCACGCGCGCTACGTGGACGCCCTGCTCGCCGAGCTCGAGCTCGAGGGAGAGGTGCTCGCGGGAGAGCTGGAGACCGTCTACCTGGGCGGGGGCACCCCGACGTTCACGGACACGGAGGCCCTCCGCCGGCTGCTCGGAGCGCTTCCGAGCGCTCTGGAGGTCACGGTCGAGGCCAACCCGGAGACCGTCACCCCCGCCCTCGCGCGATTCCTACGCGCCGAGGGCGTGACGCGCGTCTCGCTCGGCGCCCAGAGCTTCCGGCCGCACCTGCTCGAGGTGCTGGAGCGCCGGGCCGGGCCGGATGCCGTCCGGGCCGCGTTCTACCATCTTCGTGATGCCTCTTTTGACAACATCTCGCTGGATCTCATCTACGGGATCCCGGGCCAGACCGCCTCCGACCTGGAGCGCGATCTCGCCGATGCGCTCGCGCTCGGCCCGGAGCACCTCTCCTGCTACGAGCTCGAGGCCAAGCCCGGCACGCGGTTCACGTACGCGCACGGTGTCGAGCTCTCCCGCCAGGCGGAGGCGATGGAGGGCTACTTCGAGCTCGTCGTGGAGACGCTCACGACGGCGGGCTACCGCTGGTACGAGACAGCCAACTTCTGCCGCGAGGGCCGGCAGGCGCGGCACAACCTCGCCTACTGGCTCGGGCGGGACTACCTCGGGCTCGGGATCGGGGCTGTATCGACCGTCGGCGGGCTGCGCCGGCAGAACGCGCCGAAGCTCGCGGCCTACGTCGCCGCGCTCGCCGCGCGGCAGCGGCCTCCGCGGGAGGAGGAGCCGATCGACGGGGCCGTGCGCCGGCGGGAACGGCTCATGCTCGGACTACGCCTTGACGAGCCGGTCCCGCTCGCGGACGTGGAGGGCGCCTTCGACTCCGGCGCGCTCGTGCGTCTCGAGCGTCTCGGGCTCGCCGAACGGCGGGAAGGTGGGCTTGCCCTCACGAGCCGGGGCCGGTTCCTGGGCGGCGGCGTCACGGCTGAGCTTATGAGCTGAAATCCCTGCAAAACGTACACTGTGTCTGCGAGATGACCGATGCCAGGAAGACAGGCCTCACTCCGCGGCAGGAGGAGATCCTCACCCGCGTCGTCGAGGAGCACGCGGCCACGGGGCTGCCGGTGGGGTCGAAGACGCTGGTCGAGCGCACCACGCTCGAAGTCTCCGCCTCGACGGTGCGGTACGAGCTCGCCGTGCTCGAGGAGCAGGGCCTCCTGACGCATCCCCACACCTCGGCAGGGCGAGTGCCCACGGACCTTGGCTACCGGATCTTCGTCGACCGCCTGCTCGATCAGCTCGAGCCGCGTCCGGCCGAGCTGGAGCTCGACCTTTCGAGCGTGCGCAGCCAGGTGGACTCGGCGCTGCGGGCGACGACGGAGGCGCTGGCGCACGTCACGCACCTGCTCGCGCTCGTCTCGGCGCCGCCGCTCGAGACGACGACGGTGCGGCACGTCGAGGTCCTTCTGCTCCAGCCGCAGGTGGGCATGGTCGTCGTCATCACCTCTACGGGAGGCGTGTCCAAGCGCGTCTTCTCCTTCGAGGAGCCGGTCGACCCGGGCCTCGCGGAGTGGGCGAACCAGTACCTGAGCGAGCGGGTCGCCGGACTTCAGCTTGGCGCCCGTCTGCTGCGAAACCGCTTCGAAGACCCTGAGCTCTCGCCGCGCGAGCGCGACTTCCTCGCTCGCCTGCGGCCCGCCTTCACGGACGTCCTGGAAGCGGAGGAGCAGACGCTCTACGTCGGAGGCGCCGCCGGGCTCCTCGACGAGTTCCAGGCGAAGGAGCTCCGCGCCTACCGTCGTCTGCTCGAGGTCCTCGAGCACCGGGCTGCGCTCCTCGACCTCATGCGCACGAGCCTCGGCTCCAAGCGACCGTTCGTCCGCGTCGGCTCCGAGTTCGAGGATCCGGACCTCGCCCACGTCTCCTTGGTGGGGGCGCCCTACGGCCTTCAGCATCGCAACCTCGGCACGGTGAGCCTGCTCGGCCCAATGCGCATGGACTACGGGAAGGCGATCGGGGCCGTCCGCTCCGCCGCGCACGAGCTTTCGCGCTTCGTGGAGGAGTTCTACGAGAACTGAGTCCGTGGCGACACGGCTCCGGCCCGGGCCCGGAGTACCTTAAGAGCGTGGCAACTGCGAAACGCGACTACTACGACGTCCTCGGTGTTCCTCGCGGTGCCGGCGAGCGGGCGATCAAGTCCGCCTTCCGGCGTCTTGCGCGTGAGCTCCATCCCGACGTCTCCGAGCTGCCGGACGCGGAGGAGCGCTTCCGCGAGGCGGCCGAAGCCTACGAGGCGCTCTCGAGGCCGGAGACGCGCGAGCTCTACGACCGTTACGGGCACGAAGGGCTGCGAACCGGCGGCTTCCGGCCCACCGACTTCGACTTCGCCCACCTCGCGGACATCTTCTCCGTCTTCTTCGGGGACGATCTGTTCGGCGGGATGACGCGCTCCGGCCGGCGCGCGGCGCGGGGCGCCGACGTGCTCGCCGAGGTGGACCTCGAGCTGGTCGAGGCGGCCGAGGGGGCGACGCGCAGGGTGCCCTTCCCGGTAACGGTCACGTGCGCGACCTGCCAGGGGAACGGCGCGGCGCCCGGGACGTCGCCGGAGACCTGCCCCACCTGCAGCGGAGCCGGGCGGCTCTCCGCGGTCTCGACCTCCGTTTTCGGGCAGTTCGTGCGCACGCAGACATGTCCCGACTGCGCCGGGGCGGGCGCCGTCGTGCGCGAGCGCTGCCCTGAGTGCGAAGGTGCCGGCCGCGTCTCGGAGCCGCGCGAGCTCGAGGTCGAGATCCCCGCTGGGATCCACGACGGCCAGCGCATCCGCCTGACCGGCGAGGGCCACGCGGGAGTCCTCGGCGGCCGGGCCGGCGACGCCTACGTGCTCGTCCACGTGCGGCCGGACCCGCGCTTCGTCCGCGAGGGGAACGACGTGATCTCGACGGTCGACCTGACGATGACGCAGGCGGCGCTCGGCGTCACCGTCGCCGTCCCGACGCTTGCCGGCGAGGCCGAGATCGAGTTCGGGCCCGGGACGCAGCCGGGCGACATCCGCGTCCTCCGCGGGCGGGGGATGCCCGTCCTCGGGGGGCACGGGCGCGGCGACCACCGGCTGCTCGTGAACGTCGGCGTCCCGCGCAACCTCTCGCAGGAGCAGCGACGCCTGCTCGAGGAGTTCGAGCGCACGGCGCACGAGCGCAACTACAAGCCGGACGAGAGCTTCTTCGAGAAGCTCCGCACCGCGTTCCGCTGAGCGCGGGACCCCTCCGGCGCGCCGCCGTTCGGGTACCTGCGGTGCGGGCCGAGGAGGCTCGGGCCCTCATGCTCGCTCTCTTCCCGGAGGGCTTCGAGGAGCGAGAGGAGGCCGGGGAGGTGGAGCTGGCCGCCTACACGGACGCTGCCGGGGAGGCGCGGCTCGTCAACACGTTCGGACCCGTGGCTACCGAGCCGGTCAGCCCAGGCTGGGAAGACGGCTGGCGGCGCTTCCACCGTCCCGTCCGTGTCGGTCCGCTCTGGGTTGGCCCGCCATGGGAAGACGCTGATCCGGATGCGGTCGCGGTCCTGATCGACCCGGGGCGGGCCTTCGGCACGGGCGCGCACGCCACGACGCGGCTCTGCCTCGACCTGCTCCAGATGCTGGAGCCGTGCTCGCTCGCCGACCTCGGCTCCGGCTCCGGCGTGCTCGCGGTCGCCGCGGCGAAACTCGGCTTCGAGCCCGTGCTCGCCCTCGACCACGACCGGGCCGCCGTCGAGGCCGCGCGCGCGAACGCGGCAGCGAACGGCGCGGCCGTGGACGTGCGCCTCTGCGACGTGCTCGCAGACCCGCTGCCCGAGACCGAGGCCGGTCTCGCAAACCTGGCGCTCGGGCCGGTTGAGCTTCTGGCGGCTCGCTTCCTGGGCAGGATCCTGGTCACGTCCGGCTACCTCGCGCACGAGCGGCCCGAGGCGCCCGGCTGGCGCCACCTCGAGCGGCGCGAGGCCGGGGGGTGGGCGGCCGATCTCCTCGCCCACGAGCCGAGCTAGACTCGGAGAGATGCGCGCCGAAGGCTGGCCCTGGTTCTGGGCCTGGGGTCTGGCCGGCGGCTTGGTCCTCTTCGCCCTTCTCACCGGCTTTTCGATCGGCCTCTTCCTCCTCCCGCTCGCCGTGGTCGCGCTCGTCCTCGTCGCGCGCCGGGCGCGAGGGTGGCCGGAGGGGCTGGGCGTGCTCGCCGGCGTAGCGGCCGTCTGTCTCTCCGTCGGCGGCCTCCAGCTCGCCGCGGACGGGGGCCTCGATCCGCGGCCTTGGCTGGCCGTCGGCGCCGCGCTCGGGGCGCTGGCGGTCGGGGGCTACATGTTCTTGCGTCGCCGCACGGGCTCGGCGTGGAAGACGCACCTCTCGAGGGGCGAGACGGTCGCGCTCGCGCTTGCCGTCTCCGTCGCCGCGCTCGGCCTCACCCTCTTCTTCACCGGGCTTGGGTCGGGCGAGGACGTCGAGGTCGGGACGGTCACGGTCGAGCAGCCGTAGCTCGACTACCATCCCGCCGTCATGGCGACGTTCTCGGTCGCGTTCCTCGGCTGCAAGGTCTCGCACGCCGACGCGCAGGAGATTCGCGAGCGCCTCGTCGGGGACGGGCACGCGGTCGCGGCGGGCAAGACGGACGTCGCCGTCCTCTCCACGTGCTGTGTCACGCACGAGGCGGTCCGCAAGTCCCGGCAGGCGGCGCGACGCGCGGCCCGGCGCGCAGGACGCGTGTACCTGACCGGTTGCGCGGCCAACCTGGACGGCGACGCCTTTGCGGGCCTTCCGGACAACGTGGTGGTCGTGCGCCTGCCCAGCGAGCGGACGCCGGCCTTCGTCGCGGGGGACGTCGGTGCCGTCGGCTGCGTGCGAGCGGACACGGGTCCCGACCGCGTCCGCGCCTTCGTCAAGGTGCAGGACGGCTGCAGCTTCTCTTGCGCCTTCTGTGTGATCCCGCAGGTGCGCGGGGCATCCCGCAGCCGGGCGGCGGCCGCCGTGCTCGCGGAGGTGGGTCGGCGTGTAGGTCAGGGGCACCCCGAAGTCGTCCTCACCGGCATCAACCTCGGCTGCTACCGCGACCGGGCCGTCGGCTACGACCTCTCACGGCTTCTGCGCGACGCGGGGGAGACGCCCGGGCTCGCGCGCCTGCGGCTCTCGTCGCTCGAGGTCAACCACCTGAGCGACGGCCTGCTCGTCGCCATGCGGGAGACCCCTACGGTCTCGCCGCACCTGCACGTCCCGCTCCAGTCGGGGGACGACCGCGTTCTTGCCGCCATGGGGCGGCGCTACACGACGACCACCTATCTGCGGCGCAGCGCCAAGGCGGAGGGCTTCAACCTCACCACTGACGTCATCGTCGGCTTCCCGGGCGAGGACGAGGCCGCGTTCGAGCGCACGCTCCGCGTCGTCGAGGCGGCGGGGATCACAAAGGTGCACGTCTTCCCCTACTCGCCCCGTCCCGGCACACGAACTGCGGCGAAGGACACGGTTCCTCTCGAGGTGAAAAGGGACAGGGGCGCCCGGCTGCGCGCCGTCTCCGCCGAGGCTTGCCAGCGCCGCTGGCGGGCGAAGATCGGGAGCGAGGACGCGGTCCTCGTGGATCGCCCCGGCCGCGGCTACGCAGACGACTACACTCCCTGGCTCGTGGACGCGCCCGTCGGAGAGATCGTGCGCGCCCGCGCCCGCCGCGTCACGGAGGAGGGAATCGTCGGTGCCGTCGTCTGAGTGCCTCTTCTGCAAGCTCGTCGCCGAGGGCGAGCACGTCCACGCGGCGAACGGCTTCGTCGCGGTGGAGGACATCAACCCGAAGGCGCCGGTGCACCTGCTGGTGCTGCCGGCGCGTCACGTGGACACGTTCCGCGACGTGGGCGAGTTCTCCGGCGACGAGGCGAAGCGCATGCTCGAATTCGTGGCCGAGGCTGCGCGGCAGGCGGGGCTGGAGGACTACCAGGTCATCGTCAACGTCGGCCGAGGCGCCGGACAGACGATCTTCCACCTGCACTGGCACGTCCTCGGCGGAGGGAGGCCCTTCGAGTGACCTTGATCATGGAGATCGAGGACGAGCTGAAGGACGCCATGCGCGCGCGCGACAGCGTCCGGACGGACACCTTGCGGCTCACCCTGGCCGCGCTGCGCGCGGCGGAGAAGGAGCTGGGGCGCTCGCTCCGCGAGGAGGAGGAGCTCCAGGTCCTTCACCGCGAGCGGAAACGGCGCGCCGAGGCCGCCGAAGCCTTCCGCTCGGGGGGGCGTGAGGAGCAGGCGGCCAAGGAGGAGGAGGAGCTCGCGGTGATCGAGGAGTTCATGCCCGAGCCCCTCGACGAGGAGGAGCTCGAGCGCATCGTGGACGACGCGATCGCCGAGACGGGCGCGACCTCGCTCCGCGACCTCGGGCGCGTGATGGCGGACGTGATGCCGCAGATCGCCGGGCGGGCGGACGGCGGCGCGGTCAGCCAGCTCGTGCGCGAGAAGCTCGCCTGATCCGACACAGAGCCGTGAGGATCCGCGCGCCACGCGCGCCAACTTCCTCGATAGGCTGGAACCGGAGGGAGGCCCGCGGCGGCCCCGGGTTGCGCGGCGGCCCCGCGTTGCGCCCGCCCCCGACGCGCTTGCGCCAAGAGGGTGAGCCCGATCGTTCGCGTGCTCTCCGCCCACGAGAGCGATCCCGGGGACACCCGCATGGGCGAGCCGTCCCCTCGAGGGGATCGAGCTCGGCGAGCTGCAGTCGCTCGTCCATGTCCGGCCTGACGATCCCGTGCACGCGTGCTTTCCGGTCACCGAGCGACGGCCGAGGACCGGCGCTTCGTCTCACACGAGATCGACCTCGCGCGCCGCGAGTACTTCTTCGAGGCGTACCGCCGGGGCCCGGGCGGTGACCCGCGCTGCCCTCCTCGCCTCTTGGCGGCGTTTCCGGACGCTCGTCCCGTGAAGCCCCGCTCGCCGGCCTGAGCGCTGAGGCGGCCGGGTCGTAGAGCCTCCCGAGACGCCCACTAGACTTCCATTCGTTGCAGGAAGTTCTCTCGATCTCGAACGAGGTCGCGGCCGAGCTGGCCACTGTGGACGACGGCATCCTCGAGCAGCTTCGCGACCGGACGAAGTGCACGATCCGACTCCGCGGCAACCAGGTCACGCTCGAGGGGGAGGAGGAGAAGGTCGTCGGCGCGCGCCTCGTCATCGACGAGCTCGCGCAGCTCGTCGAGGGCGGGCACGCGATCGGGCCGAGCACGGTGGACGCCGTGCTCGCCGCCCTGGACGCATCCCAGGATCCCCGCGACGTCTTCGAAGACGTCGTCTGGCGCCACCGCGGCAAGAAGATCACGCCGAAGACGGTGAACCAGAAGCGCTACGTCGACGCGATCCGGAAATGCACGATCACGTTCGCGATCGGGCCCGCCGGCACTGGCAAGACGTATCTGGCCATGGCCCTTGCCGTCGCGGCGCTTGCCGACCGCGAAGTCAGCCGCATCATCCTCACGCGTCCCGCCGTCGAGGCCGGCGAGCGGCTGGGCTTCCTCCCCGGCGACATGCTCGCCAAGGTCGACCCGTACCTGCGCCCGCTCTTCGATGCGCTCTACGACATGCTCGAGGCCGACCGTCTCAACGCCTACATGGAGCGGGGGACGATCGAGGTCGCGCCGCTCGCATTCATGCGAGGGCGCACCCTCAACGACGCGTTCATCATCCTCGACGAGGCCCAGAACACCACGCCTGAGCAGATGCAGATGTTCCTCACGCGACTCGGCTTCGGCTCCAAGGTCGTCGTCACGGGCGACGTCACGCAGATCGACCTCCCCGCCGACCAGGCCTCCGGGCTCATCCACGTGAGGCGCATCCTCGCCGCCATCGACGGGATCGAGTTCGTCGAGTTCGGGAACCAGGACGTCGTCCGCCACGTGCTCGTCCAGCGCATCGTCGAGGCGTACAAGCGCCACGCCGACGAGACGGGCACGCAGCGGCACCGGTGATTCGCGTCGAGCTGGAGAACGCGAGCGGCCTCTCGGTGGACGAGGCCGCAGCGGCCGACCTCGCCCGCCGCGTGCTCGCCGCCGAGGATTTGGAGGAGGGCGACCTCGGCCTTTCCTTCGTTCCCCCTGAGCGCATGAGGCAACTGAAGCGGGAGCATCTCGGCGTCGACGAGCCGACCGACGTCCTCTCCTTCCCGATCGACGGTCGCGAGCCGCTTCCGAAGGGCGTCCCGCGCCAGTTCGGCGACGTCGTCCTCTGCCCCCAGGTCGTCGGCGGGGAATGGCAGTGGCCGCTCGTACACGGCCTGCTGCACCTGCTCGGCTACGAGCACGGTGAGGAGATGACGGCCCGCGAGCGAACCCTGCTCTCGTGAGCCCCCGCCGCACACCAGCCGTTCTGCAGAGCCTGAACTACGCCTTCGAGGGCGTGATCCACGTGCTGCGAACGCAGCGGAACATGCGGATCCACTTCGCCATCGCGACAGTCGTCCTCATCCTCGCGTTCTCCTACGGCGTCACGCGGCTGGAGCTGGTCGCACTCCTCGTTGCGATCTCCTTCGTGCTCATCGCCGAGATGGTGAATACCGCCATCGAGGCGACGATCGACCTCTCGACCCCCTCGTTCGATCCGCTGGCGAAGGTGGCGAAGGACATCGCCGCGGGTGCGGTCCTGATCGCCTCCGTGAACGCGCTCGTCGTCGGGTACCTCGTCTTCGCGGACCGCCTGACGGAACCGAGCGGCCGCCTCGTGGAGAGCCTCCGGGAGGCGCCGATCAACCTCACGCTGATCGCGCTCATCCTCATCGTCCTCATCGTGATCGCGAGCAAGGCGATCACCAGACAGGGCACACCGCTGCGCGGCGGGCTCCCCTCGGGCCACGCCGCCCTCGCTTTCAGCGGTTGGACGGCGATCACGTTCATCGCCGGCGACCACCGCGTCGTCATCTCCTTCGTCGCGCTGATCATGGCGCTGCTCGTCGCGCAGACCCGCGTCGAATCGGGGATCCACTCCACCGCCGAGGTCGTGCTCGGCGGCGTCCTCGGTACGCTCGTGACCATGATCCTCTTCCAGGTGCTCGCGTGACCGACCAGGAGCTCTACGCTCGCGCGAAGGAGGCGGCCGCCAGGGCGTATGCGCCCTACTCGAACTTCGAGGTCGGGGCCGCGGTGCTCCTGCGCGACGGCCGCGTGCTCACGGGCGTGAACGTCGAGAACGCCTCCTACCCGCTCGGCATGTGCGCCGAGCGGAACGCGCTCGGGCGGGCGGTCGCAGAGGGAGTGCGCCCCGGGGACGTCGAGGCTGTGGCCGTCACCGCCTCGCCCTGTGGCGGCTGCCGGCAGTGGCTGCACGAGTTTCGGGTCGACCGGCTCGTCTTCCCACTGGGCGGCGAGCTGGTCGTTCGCCGCCCTGACGAGGTGCTCCCGGACACGTTCGAGCTGTGAGGAGCGGCTTCGTGGCCCTCGCGGGGCGCCCGAACGTGGGCAAGTCCACGCTCGTGAACGCGCTCGCGGGCGGCAAGGTTGCGATCGTCTCGGACAAGCCGCAGACGACGCGGCTACGGATTTCGGCAGTCGTGAACGGTCCCGACCGCCAACTCGTGCTCGTCGACCTCCCGGGCTTCCAGCGGCCCCGGGACCCGCTCACCGAACGGATGCAACGCACCGTGAACGAGGCGCTCGAGGACGTGGACGCCTTCCTCTTCGTCCTCGCCGTAGACGAGACGATCGGCGCCGGCGACCGCTTCATCGCCGAGCGCGTCTTCGCGGCCGGTACGCCCGTGGTGATCGCGCTCAACAAGGTCGACCGCGTGCAGCCGGCTCGGATCGCCGAGCAGATCGAGGCCGCCGCCGCCCTCGGCGACTTCCACGCGCTCCACCCGGTGAGCGCGCGCACCGGCGACGGCATGGACGCCCTCGAGGCGGAGCTGGTCGGGCTGCTCCCCGAGGGGCCCCGCTACTTCGAGGAGGGGCAGCGCACGGATCTCCCGCTCGAGCTCCAGGTCGCGGAGCTCGTCCGCGAGAAGGCGCTCGCGCTCACCCGTGAAGAGCTTCCGCACGCGATCTCCGTGGAGGTGGACGAGCTCGAGGAGGGCCGCGTCCGCGCGCTCGTCTACGTGGAGACCGAGTCGCAGAAGGCGATCGTCGTCGGGAAGAGCGGAAGTATGATCAGAGCGATCGGCACGCGGGCCCGTCCGGAGATCGAGCTCCTGCTCGGGCGCAAGGTCTTCCTCGACCTCCGGGTCAAGGTGAGACCGAGGTGGCGGCGGGACGAGAGCGTGCTCGAACGGCTCGGAATCTAGAAAGGGGTCCAGTGGACACGTTGAGTCCTGAAGAGTTCGAGGCGCGCCTGCAGCGCTTCCTCTACGAGCGCTCGGAGGAGGCCCGCGCCGTGCGGGTGGGCGAGAAGGAGACGAGCGAGCAGGCGGCGATCGTCGCCCGATACGCCGATCTCTTCACCCGCGAGCAGCACGAGGAGCTGCGCAGCGCCGAGGAGGGCGCCGAGAGCGAGGCGCGAGAGCGGCTCTTCCGTCTGCGCGAGGCCTGCGCCGGCGGCATCGTCGTCCGCGAGCTGGCCGAGGACTCCGACCGGCTCGAGAACGCCATCCTCGCCGAGCGGATCGAGTTCCGCGGCGAGTCGCTGCCATTGCGCTCCGCCCAGGCGCAGCTCGCGATCCTCCAGGGCTACGGCGAGCGCCAGGAGCTGGGCGAGCTGGCGGGCGACGCCTCCGCGCGCTTCAACGACCGACGCCATGCGCTCCTCGCGAAGGCCGAGGCGCTCGACGCCGAGCTCTCGGGCAACCCCGACCCCGTGCACCGGAGCTCCGAGCGGAAGGGGATCGAGCTGCCGGAGCTCGCCGCGGCGCTCCAGGCGGCGGGCACGCGCCAGGTCCCCTCCTGGGAGCCGCTCCGCGAGCGCTGGCTCGACCGCGTGCTCGGGCCCGAGCGGGAGGAGGAGCCGGCCTCCTACCACGTCGCCTACGTTCGGCGGATGTCGCCGCTGGCCGAGCTGTACGCCAAGGAGCGTGCCGTGCCGGTCTGCCTCGGCACGCTCGAGCGAATCGGTTTCGACCTAGCGGCCAACTCGCACATCCGCCTCGACCTCGACGACCGTCCCCAGAAGAGTCCGCGCGCCTGCGTGATCGCCTCGGATCCCCCGACGGTCGTCCACCTGATCACCCGGGCGCAGGGCGGCCTCCACGACTACCAGGCCTTCCTGCACGAGGCCGGGCACGCGCTCCACTACGCGGGCTGCGACCCCTCGCTGCCGTACACCTTCCGCCGCCTCTCACGCGACCACGCGCTGACGGAGATCTACTCGTTCATCGCCGAGGCGATCACCCACGAGCCCGGCTGGCACGCGGAGTACTTCGGCCTCTCGGAGCGGCAGGCTGCGGAGAACGCGGAGGCCACGCTCTTCCTCGACGCCCTGCTGTACCGCCGCTACGTCGCCAAGCTCCAGTTCGAGCTCGACTTCTGGAGCCGCTTCGCCGACGACGGCGGCACGCCGGAGGGCTACGCGGAGCGCCTGACCGAGGCGACCGGGATCCGCTACCGCTCGGACGCGTACCTCGCGGACATGGACTCCGGCTTCTACTCCGCCGACTACCTGCGTGCCTGGATCCGCTCGGCGCAGCTGCGTGCGTACC
>JBOHAJ010000245.1:0-3893 GCA_050697715.1 Gaiellaceae bacterium | reverse complement strand
GGGACGCCGTGCACCGGCTGCTCGAGGCCGTGGACCTGAGCGCGCCGGCCGTGCCCGAGCTCGAGCCGGTGCGTGCCTGGTACCCGGCCGTGACGGAGGAGGAGCTCGAGCGCATCCGGACATTCGTCCTCTCCTACTGCGAGTCGGAGCTCGCCCGGCGCATCGCGGGGCTCGAGGGCGCCGTGCCGGAGCTCCCCTTCGCCTTCGAGCACGAGGGCGTCCTCCTGCACGGGCGCCTCGACGTCTTCCACCGGCAGGACGGCCATGCGCTCGTCCTCGACTACAAGACGAACGCCCTGGCCGAGGGGACGCCCGAGGAGGTCGTGGAGGCCGACTACCGGCTCCAGCGGCTCGTCTACGCGCTCGCCTGCTTCCGGGCCGGTGCCGAGGAGGTCGAGGTCGTCTACCACTTCCTCGAGCGGCCGGACGCGATCGTGACGACGAGGTTCGGGCGCGAGGACGTCCCGGCGCTCGAGGCGGAGCTCTCCGAGGCGATCGCGCGCATCCAGGCGGGCGACTTCCGGCCGACACCGAGCGAGTTCGCCTGCGGCGGCTGCCCGGCGCTCGACCGCGTGTGCGCGGGGCCGCGCCTGAGAGTGGCGGCTGCCTAGGAGTTACGTGCACGAGGCGCGGCGGCGCGTCGGGCCGAAGCGCGAGCGCATCCGGCCGATCATCGAGCGGCTCGCCGACGAGCACCCGGACGCCGTGATCGCACTCCGCTTTCGCGACGAGCTCGAGCTCCTCGTCTCCGTGATGCTGTCCGCGCAGACGACCGACGTGACGGTCAATCGAGTCACCGAGCGCCTGTTCCGGAAGTACCGCCGGCCGGAGGACTACCTCGCCGTCCCCCTCGAGGAGTTGGAGCGGGACATCAAGCCGACCGGCACGTTCCGCCAGAAGGCGAAGAACCTCCAGGGCGCGATGCAGACGCTCCTGGAGGAGTTCGACGGCGAGATCCCGGCGCGGATCGACGACCTCGTCCGCCTGCCCGGCGTTGGGCGGAAAACCGCGAACGTGGTGGCCGCCGAGCGCGGCGCGACGCAGGGGATCGTCGTGGACACCCACGTGCGCCGCCTCTCGCAGCGCCTCGGCTTCACGCGGGAGGAGGACCCGGCGAAGATAGAGCGCGACCTCCAGCGCCTCGTCCCCCGCGCCGACTGGGCGCGGTTCCCGCATCTCCTCATCTGGCACGGCCGGCGGGTGTGCAACGCGCGCCGTCCCCGCTGCGAGGCGTGCGTCCTGAACGACCTCTGCCCGTCGAGCCGGGTCGAGGCCGGTCAGCTCGAACGTGGGACGAGGGCGACGAGCAGCCCGCCGTCCTCGTCGTAGGCCGGGAAGAAGTCCGCGCGGACCGGCTTCCGCAGTCCTGAGCGGGTCTTCAGCGTCAGCGACTGGTCGAGCCGACGGACGCCCCACTCGAGCGCGAGGCCGGCCGGGCTGTGCTCCTCGCCGTTCGGCTCGAAGAGCGCTTCCATCAGGTCGTGGCCGAGGAGGTCGCGCTCGCGGTAACCGGTCAGCTCGAAGACACCTTGGCCGGCAGCGATGATGCGGCCCTGCTGGTCGCAGACGACGAACCCGGTCCCGGGGGCCGGGTAGTAGTCGTCCAGCAGCTCGAAGAGGAAGCCGAAACCGCAGTGCGCGCAGGCGACGGCCTGGTGGGTGAGGCCCTCGCGGCGGTCGTGGTCCACCGAGCGCCGGCGGCAGTTCGGGCAGATGAAGTAGGGCACTCTCTGAGAGTAGCTAGTGTCCCTTCCAGTAATGCTGCCCAGCTTCTGGGTTGCGAGCACCAAGCCAGAGTCCGCACTCGCCCGCAGGCAAGGCTGGACGCCTTGGCAAGGGTGAGGGTGGGCTCTGGCGCCGCGTGATCGCGGGCCAGAAGCAGGCGTGTATTGCTGGATGGGGCACTAGGCCCTCGGAGCCGCGAGCGCGTCCATCTCGCGCCCGCGCTCGGCGGCGAGCCAGCGCTCGGCGTCGAGCGCCGTCATGCATCCCGAGCCGGCGGCAGTCACCGCTTGCCGGTAGACGTGGTCCTGTACGTCGCCGCCGGCGAAGACACCCGGGACGTTCGTCTCGGAGGTCTTCCCCTTCGTGACGATGTACCCGGCCTCGTCCATGTCGATCTGTCCGCGGAAGAGCGCGCTGTTGGGGTCGTGCCCGATGGCGACGAAGAAGCCGTCGGCCGGGATCTCCGTCGTTTCGTCCGTCTTCAGGTTGCGCACGCGGACGGCGGCGACGGTCTCGTCCCCGAGCACCTCGTCCACGACCGAGTCGAGCAAGAACTCGATCTTCCCGTTCGCCTGCGCCCGGTCGACCATGATCGGCGAGGCTCGGAACGCGTCGCGCCGATGGACGACCGTCACCTTGGAGGCGAACTTCGCCAGGAAGGTCGCCTCCTCCATCGCCGAGTCGCCGCCGCCCACGACGACGACCTCCCGCTCCTTGAAGAAGGCGGCGTCGCAGACGGCGCAGTACGAGACCCCGCGTCCCTGGAGCCGCGTCTCGGACTCGAGCCCGAGCTGGCGTGCGTTCGCACCCGTGGTGATGATGACTGTCTCCGCGCGGTACTCGTCGTCGCCGACCCACACGCGGAACGGCCGCTCGGAGAAATCCACCCTCGTCACGTCGTCGGTGACGAACTCGGCTCCGAAGCGCTCGGCCTGGCGGCGAAACTCCTGCATCATCTCCGGGCCGAGCACACCCTCCGGGTAGCCGGGGTAGTTCTCGACGTCGCTCGTGATCATGAGCTGACCGCCCCAGTTGATCCCCTCGAAGACGAGCGGGTTCATGTTGGCGCGCGCGGTGTACAGCGCGGCCGTGTAGCCGGCCGCCGCGCCGCCGATGACGATCACCTCGCGGACGTCGCTTTCGCTCACGAAATCCTTCCTCTCGCTGGTTTCCAAATCCTTTGACTATTCAAACGACGGAGGGGCCGTCAACCTTCCGATTGTGTAGGTTTGTGCCCCGCACGGGAAACCTACAGAGGACCACCGGATGGCACGTACCGTTACGTGGGAGGAGCTGCGGGACCTGGCCCGGTTCGAGGCCGAGAAGGGGTGCGCGATCAGTCTCTACCTCGACCTCGACCCGAGCGTCTCGCCCACCGCCGGCGAGGCCGCCACTCGTCTGAACTCCCTCCTGGACGAGGCCTCGCGCGGAAATGGTGCCGTGCGGCGCGACCTCTCGCACGACCAGCGCCAGGGGCTGCAGGCCGACTTCGAGCGCATCCGGCACTACTTCGAGGCGGAGTTCAGCCGCAACGGCGCGCACGGGCTCGCCGTGTTCTGCGCGGGGCTGGACAACGTCTGGCGGCCGCTGCCGCTCACGGAACCGGTCCGCGACGAGATCAAGGTCGGGCATCAGCTCTATCTGGCGCCGCTCGTGCCGCTCGTAGGCCGAGGGGAGGGCGCGCTCGTCGTGGTGGTCGGCCGCGAGCAAGGGCGCCTCTACCGGCTGCAGGCGGGCCGCCTCGAGGACCTGGCCGACTACTTCGACGAGCAGCCGCGCCGGCACGACCAGGGGGGTTGGTCACAGGCGCGCCACCAGCGTCACGTCGACACGCTCGCGCTGGGGCACCTGCGCACGGTTGCCGAGGGGCTCGACCGCCTCGTGCGTCGCCTGCACGGGCCGCAGGTCGTCGTCATCGCCTCCGCCGAGACGTGGGCGGAGTTCTCGGGGCTCCTCTCCCAGGAGACCCGCAACGCGGTCGCCGGCGTCGCTCATGCCGAGGCGCACGCGCAACCCGCCGAGCTCCTCGACCTCGCCACCCCGGTGCTCGAGCGCTGGCGCGCCGAGCGCGAGCGCGAGGTCGTCGAGCGCTGGCGCGAGGAAGCCGGGCGCAACGGCCGCGCCGCATCGGGCTGGGAGGCGACCCTCGAGGCGGCGTCGGACGGGCG
>JBOHAJ010000244.1:0-4035 GCA_050697715.1 Gaiellaceae bacterium | reverse complement strand
GCCCGTGAGCGAGGCCGCCGTCGAGCCGGTCGAGCTCGCGCTCCGCTCCGCGAGAAAGGACGGCCGCGAGATCGTGCGCTTGCGCTTCGTGGACGAGGGCGACGGTTACCTCATCGAGTGTGAGGTCTACCCCGTCGGCGGGCTCCGCGTTGAGCCCCTCCGCCCCGGGCCCTATCGCTTCAGGAAGCGCGCAGACGCGGACAACTTCGTGACCGAGACGGTCACGATCCTCGAGTACCTCGGCTGTGATGTCACCTGAAGTCCTGACGGACTTCAGGTGAGAACCTCTGCCGACCCAAAGCTGTTCGTTCCTCGGGAACCTTTAGGCGAACGTCCGTCAGGACGTTCGCCTAGACAAGGACGCGGGCCAGCTCCTCGAGCGAGGTGAGGCCGGAGACGACCTTGGTGAGGCCGTCGTCCCACAGGCCCTTCATGCCCGTCTCCATGGCGGCGCGCTCGATCTCCTCACGGCTTGCGTGCTGGGAGGCGAGGCGGCCCAGCTCTTCGCTCATGACCATGAGCTGGTAGACGCCGATGCGGCCCTTGTAACCCGTCTGGTTGCAGCGCGGGCAGCCGCGCTTGCGGTAAAGCGCGACGCCGTCGACAGCCGCCACCTGCTCGGGTGGGAAGCGGGCCTCCATCATCTCCTCGCGGCTCGGCATGTACATCTCACAGCAGTGCGTGCAGAGCTTGCGCGCGAGGCGCTGGGCGAGGACGGCGGTCACCGCCGACCCGGTGAGGAACGGCTCCACACCCATCTCGTTCAGCCGCGTCAGCGCGCTCGGTGCGTCGTTCGTGTGCAGCGTGGTGAGGACGAAGTGACCTGTGAGGGCCGCCTCGATCGCCATCTTGGCCGTCTCGACGTCGCGGATCTCGCCCACCATCACCACGTCCGGGTCGGAGCGAAGGATCGAGCGGAGCGCCGAGGAGAACGTCAGCCCGGCGCGAGGGTTCACCTGCACCTGGTTGAGGCCCAAGAGGCGGTACTCGACCGGGTCCTCGACGGTGATGATGTTCACCTCGGCGCGGTTGATGGCGTTCAGGGACGCGTACAGCGTCGTGGACTTACCGGAGCCCGTCGGCCCGGTGACGAGGAGGGCGCCGGTCGGCATCGAGACGATCTCCTCGAACACCGTGCGCATGTCGTCGGACAGGCCGAGGTCGGCGAGCGTCGGCGGCCGCTTCGACTTGTCGAGGAGACGCATGACGACCATCTCGCCCTCGACGCTCGGGAGGACGGCGACGCGGATGTCGAGGAGACGCCCCGCGGCCTTCGCGTTCAGGGAGATGCGGCCGTCCTGCGGCTTGCGCCGCTCGGCGATGTCGAGCTTGGCGAGCACCTTCAGGCGCGTCGTCACGCCCGGGGCGAGACGTTTCGGGATGCGCTGCACCTCGTGGAGGACGCCGTCCACGCGCAGGCGAACGACGAGCGCGTCCTCCTGCGGGTCGAAGTGCAGGTCGCTCGCGCCGTCCTCGGCCGCCTGGAGGATGATCGAGTTGACGAGGCGAACGAGCGGCGCGTCGGAGACGCCGTCCTCGGCCTCGAGATCGTCGCTCTCGGCATCCTCGTCTACCTCGAGCTCGTCCTCGACGAGAGCTGCCCGCTCCCAGGCCTCGCTTGCGCGCTGGAGGCGGCGGAGCTCGAGCTCGATGTCCTCCCGGGGCGCGACCGCGACGTCGAGCGCGTACCGCGTCGCCAGGCGTAGCTCGTCGATCGTCTGGACGTTCGTCGGGTCGGCGACGGCGATCTTCAGCCGGCCGCCCTCGATCTTGTAGGGAATCGCTCCGGCGCGCTCAAGGACGTGGATGGGGATGGCCTCGGCGGCGACCTTCGCGATGCCCTCGGAGGGGAGGTCGACGAAGGGAAGGTGGAAGCGGTCGGCCAGCTCGCGGGCCTCGTCGGAGGCCGTGCGGGCCGGCATTTCGGCGCCTCGCAGCTTCGGCAGCTCGAGGTCGGTCGGGGCCTGGTGCAGGCGCTCGTCCATGATCGCCTGCGCGAGCGAGCCCGTCCCCGCCCGCGAGCGCGCTTGCGCGAGCCTGTCGAGCTGGACGAGCCGGGTCGTCTCGATCAGGTCGGCGACGAGCTGGGCGACCGCGCTCGGCGAGATGCCCGCGCCGGCGGGGTACTGCGGCTCGGCGCCGGGATCGGCCCCGCCGCCCTGCTCCTCGGCGCCTGCGCGCCGGAGTGGTTGAAGATCGTCGAACTCCACCTGATCGGGTTATCGGCCTCGCGAGCCGGATCCCTGAGAGGGGGGATAGACGGCGAGCTGCCTAGTAGCGGCCGAGGTACGCGTCCAGCAGGACGTCGCCGAAGAAGAGGGCGACCACCGCGCCGAGCGCGAGGAAGGGGCCAAACGGGATTCCCATCTTGCGCGCCTTCGCCCCGTGCCGAGCCAGGAGCCAGACGGCCGGGACGAGCGCGGCCACCATCCCGGCCATCAACGCCACGGAGACCGTCTTCCCCAGCATGGCGCCCAGGAGCAGGGCCAGCTTCACGTCGCCCATGCCCATGCCCTTCGGATAGGCCAGAAGCGCGAGGAAGAGGAAGAGCGAGGCGCCGAAGGCGGCCAGCACCCATTCGGGCGCGCGGCCGGGGTCGAGGGCGACATTAGCGCCGAGGACGACGGCCGCCGACGGCAGGACGATCCTGTCCGGGAGGATGCGCCGTTCGACATCGATGGCCGAGAGGACGACGAGGACGGACACGAAGAAAGCGGCCAGAACCGCCTCGCCCGAGAGCCCGAAGCGAAGGAAGCAGGCCGCCACGAGCAGCCCGGTCCCCAGCTCCACGAGCGGGTACCGCGCGCCGATGCGTGCTCCGCAGCTCCGGCAGCGGCCCCGTAGGAGGACGTACGAGAGCACGGGAACGTTGTCGTGCCAGGCCACCCGCGTCCCGCAGGAGAGGCAGGACGAGGGCGGAGAGGCGAGCGAGCGGCCCTCGGGAAGCCGAGCGGCAACGACGTTGAGGAAGCTGCCGAGAGCAAGCGCGGGCGGCAGGGCAAAAGCGGCGAGGGCGAGGCTCATCTCACCCTTCTATCGGCGGCGAGGCCTAGCCGCTGTAGAGCTGCGGCGGATTCGGCTGCGCGTAGACGGCAGGGTTGCCCGGCATGCCCGCCGGAACGGTCGTGATCGTCGGGAACGAGTCGTTCTGGACGTTGTTCGCGAAGATGATGGCCGCGCCGACCATGGGACCGTCCGAGCGCGCGTTGTTCTCGTAACTGAGGTTCGAGGTCGCGAAGAGACCGCCCTGGAACTGCGCGTTGTTGGTGACGAGGATGCTGTTCCCCACGCCTGCCTCGCCGCCGTTCCCGTTCGCGACGAAGGTGAGCATCTCCGTGTTCGGGTTCCAGGCCGCGAAGTCGCAGCTCGACTCCGAGACGCCGCCGCAGAGCTTCGTGTTGTTCCCGAGCAGGAGCGTCCCGGAGAGATAGATCGTTCCCTGTCCGTTGTACTGGTTCAGCACGCCGTTGGTGACCTTCGCGCTCCCGTCGATGAACATCGTCCCGTAGACCGTCAGCACTTTCGTCGTCGCGTTCCAGGAGAGCTCCCCACTCGGGCTCCCGGCGGGGCCCACCCGGCAGGTGTAGGAGCTCGCCGGGGTGAGCTCGAAGACCCCGGGGACGCTGTTGTTGATGACGCCGTCGGTGTCCCACACCGGCGGCGTGCCGGAGCGCGCTCCGCTCGACGACGTGCAGTCCTGCGTCGGGCCGGGGATCGAGTTCGCATACCAAGTGGCGAAGTCGGCCGCCGGCGCGGCGATCACGGGGACGGTGTTGTTGACGCCCACGACGTAGGCGGGCCCGTCCTTCTTCGAGTAGATCTTGCGGCTGTCCTGGTCTCCCGAGCACGGTGTGGCCCACGAGCCGCCTCCGTAGCGGCAGTTGCCGCCGACGTACGTCTCGACCCGCGTGCTCATGTTCGTCGAGGCTCCGACTGATGCGTTGTTCGAGAGGTCGAGGTTGCCCTTCACGATGAGCGAGGTCTGGGAGATCGTGACGTTGTTCGAGAGGCACAGGTTGCCCTCGACGTAGAGGC
>JBOHAJ010000243.1:0-2900 GCA_050697715.1 Gaiellaceae bacterium | reverse complement strand
CGCTTGCGGTGCTCGCCGTCGCCCTCGCCGCTGCGCTCGCCGTCCCGCCGGTTCGCGCGGCGCTACTCGACCTGCTCGGCCTCGGCGGCGTCAGCATCGAGCGTGTCGACGAGCTGCCGGCTGTCTCACCGCCCGGCGACCTCGGCCTCGGCGTCGAGGTCCCGCCTGATCAGGCGGGGCGCGAGGCCTTCTTCGCGCTCCTGGTCCCGGACGAGGAGGAGTGGGGCGAGCCCGACCAGGCATTCGTCAGCACGTCGGTTCCCGGCGGCATGGTCTCGCTGCTCTACGGGACCGAGGAACGCGTGCGCCTGCTCGTCACGCAGTTCCGCGGCCGCGCGGAGCCCGACCTCGTGAAGAAGGCGGTCGGCGAGGGCACGTCCCTCGAGTTCCTGACTGTGCGCGGCAAGGAGGGCTTCTGGCTCGCCGGGAATCCGCACGCGGTGCTGTTCCGGGACGTGAACGGCGAGCTCCGCGACGAGGCTTTTCGGCTCGCGGCCAACGTCCTCGTCTGGGTCGAGAGCGGGATCACGATCCGGCTCGAGGGCGACTTCGACCGCGAGACGGCGATCCGGATCGCCGAGTCGCTCCGCTGACGGAACCTCTGGGCCGTCCACCGGTGTAGTAGGGGCAGCGACGAAAGGAGTGACGATGCGCAGATTCATCATCGGCACGGTGGCGGTGCTCGCCCTTGCCGCCGCCGGCTCGGCGACCGCGGGCGGGTGGGCCACGGTCGGCGTCAGCCCGCAGCCCGAGGAATCGGACTGGCAGCCGACGCTGACCGTGCTCCAGCACGGACGCACGCCGCTGGACGGTGTCAAGCCCACGATCACGATCCACAACGAGGCCACGGGCGAGACGAAGTCCTTCCCCGCCACGCCGACGGGCGAGCCCGGCAAGTACAGCGCGAAGGTCGTCTTCCCTGCCGGCGGTACGTGGCGCTACGAGATCAACGACGGCTTCTCGCAGACGCACACGTTCGCGCCGATCACCATTCCGGGTGCGGCCGGCCCCGAGTCGTCCTTCCCCGTCTGGACGGTGACCGGGATCGTGGCGCTCGGGCTCGCGCTTGCCGCGCTCCTGCTCTTCGGGCTGCGGATGCGCAGGCGACCCGGTCTGGCAGCGGTCAGCCCGCGGTAGTTCCTCTCCTGCCGGCGGGCGCCTTCCCAGTGCGCCCGCCGGGGGTCTTTAAGGGTCTGTTAAATCTTCATATCACTCGGTATGGGGAGATCCGCGGTCTGCGTTCGGTCGAATGAGTAGTGTGAACGCAGAGGAGAACGAGACCGAGACGATGACCGCGGTACTTCACGAAGAGACCGAGATCCAGCGGATCGAGTCCTGGCGGCTCCAGGAGCTCGAGCGCGCCGGCTACGGCGAGGACGCCGCGGCGGCGCTCGCAGGACGCCACGACGTCGATCTGCACACGGCGACCTCGCTGATCAAGCGCGGCTGCCCCGCCGACACGGCACTCCGCATCCTCCTCTAGGGGTCAGACCCCTCAACGGTGTCCGGTCGGGAGTCCGGAAGCCCCATCGTCCGGATCGGATGCTTGGTGAAGCGTGAGATCCGCCTTGCGGGCAGAATCTGCTGTCTTGGTTGCACTGCTTGCGTCGATTCCCTCGCCGAGCTCGGGCGAGCTCGAGCTCGGGCCGATCGCGATCCACGCGTACGGGCTGATGCTGCTGCTCGGGATCGCAGCCGCCATCTGGCTCACGGGCGTCCGCTGGACGCGGCGCGGGGGCGACTGGGATCTCGTGTTCCGGGTCGCCGTCTGGGGCGTCGCCGCCGGCATCGTGGGCGCCCGCGCCTACCACGTGCTCACGAGCTGGAACGAGGTCCCCGATCCGAAGTGGCGCGGCGTGTTCTCCGTCTGGGAAGGCGGGCTCGGCGTCTGGGGCGGAATCGGGCTCGGCGTCGTCGTCGGCGCGATCGTCGTCCGGAGCTCGGGCGAGCGGGTGTTCCCGTTCATGGACGCCGTCGCGCCGGGCCTCCTGCTCGCCCAGGCGATCGGACGCTGGGGCAACTGGTGGAACCAGGAGCTCTTCGGCAAGCCCACCGATCTCCCCTGGGGGCTCGAGATCGACGAGGCGCACCGGCCCGCCGAGTACCTCGGCAGCGCCACCTTCCATCCGACCTTCCTGTACGAGTTCCTCCTCAACCTGGCGATTGTCGGCGTGCTCCTGCTCGTCGACCGCCGCTTCCGGATCCGGCCGCCTGCGCTGTTCGCGCTGTACGTCTCGCTCTACACGTTCAGCCGGTTCTTCCAGGAGCTCCTACGCGTCGACCCCGCCAAGGAGCTCGGGCCGCTGCGCCTGAACGCGTGGGTGTCGATCGCCCTGTTCGTCCTCGCGACGGCCTTCTTCGTCTGGTGGCAGCTCCTCCGCCGCGGCGACCGGCCGCCGCCGGAGCCGCCTCGCCCGGCAATGGCGATCCCGAAGGGGCGCGTCCGAACCGGGCGGTAGCTTGCGCGGATGATCGTGCGCGAGCTCGAGCTGGACCTCGACGCATTCGAGGGCCCCTTCGACCTGCTGTTGACCCTCGTGCTCAAGGAGGAGGTCGACCTCGCCGAGGTCGACGTGGCCGGAATCGTCGTCGCCTTCGTCCAGCGCCTGGCGGAACGGGACGAGCTCGACCTCGAGGCCTGCGGGGAGTTCCTGGTGCTCGTGGCCGCGCTGCTCGAGCTCAAGGCGCGTGGGCTCTTCCCGGACGAGGAGGCCGAGCTCGCGGACCTGGAGCCGGAGGAGGCCGCGGAGGAGCTGGCGCGGAGGCTGGCCGAGTACCGGCGCATGAAGGGTGCCGCGGCGTGGCTCGCCGAGCGGCTCGAGGTCGAGCGCGACCGCTACTTCCGGCTCGGGCCGGCGCCCCTCGCGCCACGGCTCGAGCGCCCGCTCACGCCCCAGCAG
>JBOHAJ010000242.1:0-2449 GCA_050697715.1 Gaiellaceae bacterium | reverse complement strand
CCCTGCTCGGGCCGCAGACGCTGGGGACGCTGCGGGAAGCGGTCGAGGAGGTGGAGTGAGTGGAGGTCGCGGGCCTCTCGCTCCCGCTCGTCTTCGCGGCAGGCTTCGTCTCGTTCATCTCGCCGTGTGTGCTGCCACTCGTTCCGGGCTACCTCTCGACCGTGAGCGGAGTGACCTTCGACGAGATCGCCGAGCGGAAGCAGCGCTCCGTTCTCAGACGCGTCGGCGTCGCCAGCACGCTCTTCTTCCTCGGCTTCCTCGCGGTCTTCGTTGCCCTCGGCGCCAGCGCGTCGGTCGTCGGTTCGCTCCTCGACGACAACCGCGTCTGGCTGAACCGAGTCGCCGGGGTCCTCATCGTCGTCTTCGGCCTCGCCATGCTCGGAATCGGCTGGTCCGGCTCGCTGGGAAACCGCTGGACGGCGGGGATCCAGGCCGCGGCTCGGCGGAAGGGTGGGCCGGTCGCCCTCGGCGTCGCGTTCGCCTTCTGCTGGACGCCGTGCGTCGGCCCGATCCTCGCCTCGATCCTCACGCTCGCCGGAGCGTCGGGGTCGCTCCAGAGCGGAGTGCTCCTGCTCGTGGTGTACGGGCTCGGCCTCGCAGCGCCGTTCCTGATCGTCGGCTTGGGGTTCACGCGCGCGCTGGCCGTCTTCAAGCGGATCCAGCGCCACTACCGGGCGATCCAGGGGGCGGCAGGGATCCTCCTGGTCGCGATGGGCGGCCTCCTGCTCTCGGGCTACCTCTACCTCGTGAACGTGTACGCGCAGAGAGGCCTTCGCGCACTCGGTCTCGACTGGTGGACGAGCCTGTGATTCGCATGATCCTGCGAGCCTCCGCCGTCCTCCTCGCCGCAGGCCTCGTCGGCTTGCTCGCCTGGGCGACGCTCGCGGCGGGTCAGGGCAAGAACCTCGTCGCCCGGATCGCGGCAGGGGAGAGCCCCTCGGCACCCCGCTTTCAGCTCGAAGCGATCTGGCCAGAGAACGAGCGCTGGCCGCAAGACCTCGAGCACGTGCTCGCGGACGGAGAGCTCTCGCTCGAGGAGCTCCGCGGGAAGCCGGCCGTGCTCAACTTCTGGGCATCCTGGTGTATCCCCTGCCGCGACGAGGCGCCGATCCTTGCGGGGTCGGCGCGCGCGCACGCCGGCGAGGTTCGATTCGTCGGCGTCAACGTCCAGGATCTCCGAGGAGACGCGCTCGCCTTCCTGCGAGAATTTCGGGTTCCCTTCGTCTCGGTCAGAGACCAAGGCGACGACACGTACCGGGCGTACGGGCTGACCGGCGTGCCGGAGACGTACTACCTCGACGCTGCCGGCCACATCGTGGCCCACTCGCCCGGCGCAGTATCGCGTGTGAGCCTCGAGGATGGGATCTCGGCCACGACCGAGGACACGCCGCCGTGACGCGTCGCCGCGTGCTCGTCCTTCTCGTCGCCCTCGCCGTCGCGCTCGGAGCGGTCGCGCTCGGACTAGCACTGTTCGACGACCGGGGCAGACGGCGAGGCGAGCGGGTACCGCGGGAGCATTCCGCCTTCGGGCATCGCGCTTCCGGACTTCGCGCTTCGCGACTACATGGGCGAGATGGTGCGGAGCGAGGACCTCGCCGGCAAGATCGCCTTGGTGACGTTCCTCGACTCCCAGTGCGAGGAGAGTTGCCCGATCATCGCGGGTCAAATCGCTCGCGCGCTGCCCCTCCTCGGGCCCGAGGAACGAGGGGAGGTTGTCGCGCTCGCCTTCTCGACCGATCCCGAGGAGGACACGCCGGCGAGCGTCCGCGCCTTTCTGCGCGCGCAAGGCGCCGAGGAGGAGCTCCGCTACCTCATCGGCCCCGAAGCCGGGCTGCGACGAGCGTGGCGGGAGTTCCAGATCCTGCCCTCCGAGGAGACGGGAGTCGACGAGATCCACTCCGCGCCCGTGCGGCTCTTCGACCATGAGGGAGTCTGGGTGGACACACTCCACGCCGGCCAGGACCTGACGCCGGGGAACATCCTTCATGACGTGCGGCTCGCCCTCGGCTCCTAGCGGCCGAAACGCTCGGAAACCATGAGCACGACCGAGCTGACTCTCGACTCCGGTCTGGAGACGAGCAAGGCGTGGCTGCGGGACGCACGCCGGGCCCGCGCTCGACGCCTCCTGAACCCTCAGCTCCAGGGGTAGGGCGAGCTCGACACCGGATGCAGGTCGCCCGTTGAGAAGCGCTCGAAGCGGAAGGGGTAAAGGAGGCCGGAGTGCTCGCCAAGGAGCACCTTGGCGACCTCCCGCCCGACCCCGATCATCTTGTAGCCGTGGTTCGAGTCGAGGATCCCGTAGACGTTCGGCCGCAGGTAGTCGAACACGGGGAAGTTGTCGGCCGTGAAGGCGCCCACGCCGCCCGAGCGGGCGGTCTTGTAGAGCGGGCGGCAGCCCTCGAAGCGGCTCATCGCGTGCGAGAGGGCCGCGCACCACATGTCCGGGAAG
>JBOHAJ010000241.1:0-5469 GCA_050697715.1 Gaiellaceae bacterium | reverse complement strand
GCCCACGCCGGTTACGTCGGGGAACTTCTGCCGGCCCAGGAGGAGCTCCTCCTGGGAGGTCGTCGTGGGCGGAGCGGTGGTCGTCTCCTCCGTCTCTCGCGGAGTGGCGGTGCCCTCCGGGCGGAGCGCGTCCGCGACGGCGAACCCCGCTACGAGGAGCACGGCCGCCAGGATGAGGAGATCCCGGGCCTTCATCGGTGCGTAGCTATAATGCGCGATCCCGCATGGCTCCGAACGACACCGCCACCGAAGCAGAGATTCCGAGGACCGATGACGGCGTCTGGACGACCGGTCCGGACGGCGAGCTGATCCCCGACTACGACTCGACCTTCCCCATCATCAACGAGGGCGAGGTCGTGCGGGGCAAGGTCGTCCGCGTGGACAAGGACGAGGTCCTCGTGGACATCGGCTACAAGTCGGAGGGAGTCATCCCGGTGTCGGAGCTCTCGATCCGGCGTTCGGTCAATCCTGCCGACGAGGTGCAGCTCGGCGACGAGATCGACGCGCTCGTGATGACCAAGGAGGACGCCGAAGGGCGCCTCATCCTCTCGAAGAAGCGCGCCCGCTTCGAGATGGCGTGGAAGCGGATCGAGGGCGCGGCCGAGAGCGGCGAGCCCGTCGACGGCACGGTGATCGAGGTTGTCAAGGGCGGCCTCATCCTCGATCTCGGCGTTCGCGGCTTCCTCCCCGCCTCCCTGGTGGACATCCGCCGCGTCCAGGACCTGGACGAGTTTATGGGCCAGCAGCTCCGCTGCAAGGTGATCGAGCTCAACAGGAGCCGCAACAATGTGGTCCTCTCCCG
Source organism: Gaiellaceae bacterium (assembly GCA_050697715.1). Lineage (GTDB taxonomy): Bacteria > Actinomycetota > Thermoleophilia > Gaiellales > Gaiellaceae > DASQWP01. Next base: position 4,667 of record JBOHAJ010000241.1, on the reverse strand, counting down.
CCGGGCGGTCCTCGAGGAGGAGCGCCGGGAGATGCGCCAGGCGATCCTCGACCGGCTCTCGCCGGGCGACATCGTCGAGGGCACCGTCTCGAACATCGTCGACTTCGGCGCCTTCGTCGACCTCGACGGGATCGACGGCCTCATTCACATCTCCGAGCTCTCCTGGAGCCACGTCAACCATCCGTCCGAGCTGCTCGAGATCGGCCAGCAGGTGCGTGTCAAGGTGCTCGACATCGACCGCGAGCGCCAGCGGATCTCGCTCGGACTCAAGCAGACGCAGTCCGACCCCTGGCAGCAGGTGGTCGACACCTACGATCAGGGAGACGTCGTCGAGGGGCGGGTAACGAAGGTCGTGACCTTCGGTGCCTTCGTCGAGGTCGTTCCCGGTGTCGAGGGGCTCGTACACATCTCCGAGCTCGCACAGCATCACGTGGAGAACCCGCGCGAGATCGTTTCCCAGGGCGAGACGGTGCAGGCGAAGATCATCGAGATGGATGCCGAGCGGCGCCGCCTCTCGCTCTCGCTCAAGCGGGTGGAGGAGGGCGAGGCCACCCGCCCGCCGCTCGGCGGGGAGGCGCCTGCGCTGGGGCTCTCCGAGGAAGTCTTCTCGGAGGAGACCACCGCCACGGCCGAGACAGGCGTCGAAGACGAGCTCGAAGCCGAAGCCGAGCTCGAAACCGAAGCCGAGCCTTCGGCCGCGTCCGAGGCAGGCGTCGAAGCCGAGCTCGAGCCCGAAGCCGAAGCCGAGCTCGAAACCGAAGCCGAAGCCGAAGCCGAGCCCGAAGCAGAAGCCGAGCTCGAGACCGAAGCTGAGGTCGAGGCCGAGCTCGAAGCCGAAGTCGAAGCCGAGGCCGAGCCTTCGGCCGCAGCCGACGACGAAGATCACTAAGCCCCGCCCCGTCGCCGTCGCGATCACCGGAGGCATCGCGGCGGGTAAGTCGAAGGCTCTCGGCGCTTTTGCCCGTCACGGCGCCGAAGTCATCTCCAGCGACGAGATCGTGCACGCGCTCCTGCGCGCGGACGCCGATGTGAAGAGCGCGATCCTCGGACGCTGGGGCCGGCGTGTGCTGGGCGAGAACGAGGAGATCGACCGGGGGCGCATCGGCGAGATCGTCTTCGCGCAACCGGAGGAGCTGGGCTGGCTCGAAGCGCTGCTGCACCCGCGCGTCTCGGCGCGCTACCTGGCCTGGCGCGAGGACCTCGCCCGTCTCCCCGACCCGCCCGCCGTCTGTGTGACCGAGGTGCCGCTCCTCTACGAGTCCGGCGGCGACGAGCACTTCGACGCCGTGGTCGTGATCACAGCCTCGCCCGAGGTCCGAATCTCGCGCCGGATCGGCCCGCTCGCCGGCCGCGAGCAGCGCCTCCTCCCGGACGAGGAGAAAGCCCGCCGCGCCGACTTCGTGTACGTGAACGACGGCACCCTCGAGGAGCTCGACGCCTTCGTGTCCGACGTGATGGCAAAGCTCTCGTCGTGACCCTCCGTTCGGCTCTCGCAGCCCTCGTTCTCCTGGGCGTTCTCGCCGGCGGGTTGCTGTACGTGGAGGAGACGAAGCCCTCCTGGTACGCGCGCCTGCGCTACCCGCTCGAGTACGAGCACATCGTCACCGGCCACGCGCGCAACTACGAGCTCGACCCGGCGCTCCTGGCGGCCGTCATCTACCGTGAGAGCGAGTTCGACGCGGACGCGCGCTCGGAGTCGGGCGCGATCGGGCTGATGCAACTCCTCCCGGACACGGCGGAGGGCATCGCCCAGTACACGGGAGGGACGCGCTTCAGCGTCGAAGACCTCTACGACCCCGAGATCAACGTCCGTTACGGCGCCTTCTACCTGCGCCGGCTCCTGCGCAAGTACGACGACGAGCGCCTCGCTCTCGCCGCCTACAACGCGGGCCAGACGAACGTGGACGAGTGGCTCGCCGAGGACGCCGGCATCGGGTTCCCGGAGACGAGCGAGTACGTCGACGAAGTCCTCGAGGCACGGGAGATCTACGCGCGTGCCTACGCGGACGAGCTCGGGCTCCCCTGACTGCGGGGAGACCGCCTACGGCGGGGAGGTCAGCGCTTAAAGCGGTAGACGCGGACGCCCCAGCCGGGGAAGCGATCGCGAATGCGACCGTTGCCGGCCAAGACCACGCGGCCCCCGGGGTAGGTGAGACCGGTGCGCGCCCAGGTCGGCACCCCTCGAATCGTCACTGTCTCGGCACCCGCCCCCCGGTGTGCCGCGAGGACCCAGAGCTCGTCGCCGACGCGGCGGCTGATCGCCTGCGCTCGCAGGCTGTTGGTCGCGAGCGGCGTCGTGGTCTCCGGCTGAAGGAGGACCGGATGGAGCGGGCTTCCGATCCCGATCTCCTCGACGAGGTCGCGGAGGACGCTACGCCAGAACGTCCAGTTCCAGCCGTGCTCGGCGTCCTCCTGATCCAGGCAGCGTCGCAGCTGCCCGCCGTAGAAGAAGAGGCCGCGTGCGCCGTTGATGATCGCGTCGTAGATCATGTACCGCTCCTGGCGGCCAGTCGGGAGGATGTACGCTCCGCTCCCGGCCGGATCGGCGCTACCCGCGAAGCAGATCTGGACGGTCGTCGTGATGGCGTTGCCTCCGGTGGCACGCCGGATGGCCTCGGTCCAGAGCCCGACCATGTGGAGCTTCGGCTGGCGGATGCCCAGGGAGCGGTAGTAGATCGGATACACGTCGACTCCGTGCGTGTCGGTCGCGACGTCGAACGGACGGAGATCCGGCGGGTCGGGTCGGCGCATCAGCATCGTGCCGTCCCGGCTGAAAGGCCCGAAGGTGGTATGGACGAGGTGATGGGGATCGTTCTCCTTGGCGATGCGATAAGGGCGGGCGAGGTCCGCCGGCGCGAATCGTGGCCACGGCTCGTCCGATCCTTTCCACATGAGCGTGGCGGGGCTGTCCTTGAGCGTCGCGACGACGCGCACGAGCCTCTCCTCGTCTGGTGTCTCGGGCCAGGCTTCGGCGAGCTCGCGGAGGTTCACCCACGTGTAGACGCCCCGGCGAGCAGCTTCCTCGTTCCAGGCCTGCGCCTGGAGAAGGAGCTCATCCGACCAGAAGACTCCATGTGGACCCGTCCTGAACACGTTGATCCCGGCGTCCGCGAGCTCGTCGACCGCATCGGCTCCCCACGGGGTGCTCGCGCCGAGCGGCGGAGGCATCGTCAGGCCGATGGGAAAGAACCGGCGGCCGTTTACCCGGAACGTCCCGTAGCGGTCGTAGCTCGTCACGATCGGAGCAGCGGCATCGTCGCTGCTTCCGGCTTGCGTCGGGGCCTTCGCGGTGCCCGCGAGCGCGAGGAAGCTGCAGACGACCGCCGCGAGCGTGACGACACCCTTGACGGGCACCGCCTGAGCCTAACCCGGGACGTGGCTGTGCGCTAACCCGTGGGGTGAGCGCGGGTCACGCCCGCGCCTCGGCTCAGCCTCGAGAGTTCGTTCTGTGAGCCTTGGGCCCGCGGCTACGATGGCGTTCGTGTCCGCCTTCCGTGTCTCCGAGGCATACAAGCCCACGGGCGACCAGCCGCATGCCATCGCGGCCCTCGCCGCCACGATCGACGCCGGCGACCGCTACCAGACGCTCCTGGGCGCGACCGGGACCGGGAAGACGGCCACGATGGCCTGGATCGTCGAGCAGGTGCAGAAGCCGACGCTCGTGATCGCCCACAACAAGACGCTCGCCGCGCAGCTTTGCAACGAGTTTCGGGAGTTCCTCCCCGGCAACGCGGTCGAGTACTTCGTCTCCTACTACGACTACTACCAGCCGGAGGCGTACGTCCCGCAGGCCGACCTCTACATCGAGAAGGACGCCTCCATCAACGACGACATCGACCGCCTGCGCCACGCGGCGACGAGCGCGCTCCTCGTGCGCCGCGACGTCCTCATCGTCGCGTCGGTGTCGTGCATCTACGGCCTGGGCTCGCCGGCCGAGTACGAGGAGAAGACCGTCCTCCTCGGCGTCGGCCAGGCGATCGACCGCGACGTGATGCTGCGCAAGCTCGTCGACATCCAGTACGCGCGCAACGACTCCTTCCTGGGGCGCGGGCGCTTCCGCGTGCGCGGGGACGTGGTCGAGGTGCAGCCCGCGCACATGGAGTCCGCCTACCGCATCTCTCTCTTCGGCGACGAGGTGGAGCAGATCACCCACTTCGACCCGCTCAGCGGCGAGATCTACGCCCGCCTCGAGCACCTCGCCATCTTCCCCGCCACGCAGTACGTGACCTCACGCGACACGATCGAGCGATCCGTGCACGAGATCCGTCACGAGCTGGAGGAGCAGGTGAAGGGCTTCGAGTCGCAGGGGAAGCTGCTGGAGGCGCACCGTATCCGCCAGCGCACCGAGTACGACGTCGAGATGCTCCTCGAGCTCGGGTACTGCAACGGGATCGAGAACTACTCCCGCATCCTCGACGGCCGCGCGCCCGGGACACCCCCGCACACGCTCCTGGACTTCTTCCCCGACGACTTCCTCGTCCTGATCGACGAGTCCCATCAGACCGTGCCGCAAGTGGGCGGCATGTACGAAGGCGACCGCTCGCGCAAGGAGACGCTCGTCGAGTACGGCTTCCGACTCCCCTCGGCGCTCGACAACCGGCCGCTCCGCTTCGACGAGTTCCTGGACCGCGTGCCCCAGCTCCTGTTCGTCTCGGCGACGCCCGGCC
>JBOHAJ010000240.1:0-7498 GCA_050697715.1 Gaiellaceae bacterium | reverse complement strand
GAACGTGAGGCGGTTCGCGCCCGGCCGGCCCGCGGGCCCGCCATCGAGGAGCGGTGCCGACCACGCTCCGTAGGTCGTGATCGTCAGGTGCAGGAGGTTGCCCGCGCGGGTCGCCGCGAGGCGCTCGAGGTCGAGATCGCCGGCGACGTCGTCCGCATCTGCCCCAGGGCCGCGGAGCGGCGTCTGCACCGTCGTCGTCTCGCGCACCGTCGTCGCGCTCGTCACCTCGACGGTCGTGGTCTGCTCGACCGTGGTGGAGACGGTCACGGTCGTCGTCACGGCCTCCTCGGAGCCGCAACCGGCGAGCACCAGCGCCAGGAGCGCGAGCGGGCGCCTCATGTACGCAGAGCCTACGCCACGATCTCCGCCGCCGCCCCGTCCATACGGGCCAGCCGGGGGACGACGGCGAGCACGCTCTCCCGGGCGCACCAGGCGATGTCCTCTCCGATCCCAGCGTGGAGCGGGTTGCCGCAGGCGCGCAATCCCTCCTCCGCGCTTGCAAAGGAGCGCGCGAGGCGGACGGCTGCTTCGGCGGCGTCGGTGCGCTCTCCGCCCACGAGCTCGGCGATCCGGCCGGCGCAGTAAGCGTCATCGAGCGTGAACCCTCCCTGGAGCCCCGCACACACGACCTCGACGTCGCCGCCCCCCGCGCGCGCGGCCCGCGCGACGGCGTCCAGGTTGAGGAGGCTGCCGACGAGCACCTCCTTCGAGACGGCCGCGGCCGCGACGATCGCGCGCGTCCCGTTCGTCGTCGTGAGGACGAGCGTCTCCCCGCGCGGCTCGAGGAACTCGCGCGGCGAGTTGCCGAGGTCGAAGCCCGGGATCCGCTCCGTGCGCCGCTCGCCCGCGAGGACGGCCTCGCCGAGCCGATCCCGGAGAGCGAGCGCCTCCTCCACCTCGGCGCAGCACAGGACCCGTCGGTAGCCGGCAGCCAGCGCCTGCACGATCGTGGACGTCGCCCGCAGGACGTCCACGACCACCGCGGTGGGAACGCGCGCAGCCTCGGCCGGTGTAAAGGCGACGTGAACGCGCACGGCCCGGGACGTTACACCGCTCCGGATACCATGCCGCGGATGGCCGCGCCCGAGACCGAGCAGACCGAAACGCAGGTCTGTTACCGCCACCCAAACCGTGAGACTGCCGTTAGCTGCTCGACGTGCGGCCGTCCGATCTGCCCCGACTGCATGAACTTCGCCGCGGTCGGGATCAAGTGCCCCGAGTGCGCCGGGCAGCCGACCGGGGCGAAGAAGGCCGCCGGACGCATCCAGCGCCGGGCCTCCGTCGGCACCGGAGCGGTCGTGACGAAGACGCTGGTCGGCGTCAACGTCCTCATCTACCTGATCGAGGTGGCGCAGTCGTCCGGCGGGTTCACGCCCAGCGATCGGTTCATCATCGACTGGGGACTCCATGGCCAGCTCGTGGCCGAGGGCGATTGGTGGCGCCTCATCACGGCGGCCTTCCTCCATGCGAGCCCGATCCACCTCCTCTTCAACATGCTCATGCTCTGGTGGTTCGGCCAGGCGCTCGAGGCGGCGCTGGGATCGAGCCGCTTCCTCGGCATCTACCTGGTCTCCGCCCTGGCGGGCTCGACCGGTGCGCTCCTGATCACGCCGACGACCTTCACGCTCGGCGCCTCCGGCGCCGTCTTCGGCATCCTCGGCGCCGGACTCGTGCTCGAGCGCCGCCAGGTCTACGTCTTCGGCGGCAGCGCGCTCGGGATCGTCGTCCTCAACATCGGCTTCACGTTCCTGATCTCCAACATCTCGATCGGCGGCCACGTCGGCGGGCTCGTCGGGGGCGGCCTCGCGGTGTTCGCCCTCTCCGGGCTGGGCCGCGGTCATCCCGTCTACGGGCGGCTCGACGCCCTCTCGATTCTGAGCCTGGTCGGCCTGGCCGCGGCGAGCGTGGCGATCGCCTGGCTGAAGGTGCGCGGGCTAGCCTGAAGCGGCCGGCGCGCGCGGAATTCACCTGCCCGTGATCGACCTCCGAACCCTCACCGACGGCGGCCAGGAGGCGGCGGAGGTCGCAGCTCGCCTCGCGGGGTTCCTGGAGGCGGCCCGCCGATCGCTCGACATCGCCGTCTACGACCTCGATCTGGAGCAGGAGGCCGGTCGCCTCGTGGCGTCCGCGATCACGGGCGCGTCGAAGCGAGGGGTCGCCGTCCGGCTCGCCTTCAACGTGGACCACGAGCGTCCGATCCCGGAGCCGCCCCCGCCGCGCGGCGAGCCGAGCCTCATCGACGCACTGGACGTGCCGACCCGGCCGATCCCCGGCGTCCCCGATCTCATGCACCACAAGTTCGCCGTCCGAGACGGCGAGGCGGTCTGGACCGGCTCGACGAACTGGACGGACGACTCCTTCTCCCGCTGCGAGAACGTGATCGCCGTCGTCGAGTCGCCGGGAATCGCGGCCTCGTACGCAACCGACTTCGAGCAACTCTGGACGACCGGCATCGTGGCCGAGAGCGGCTTCGTCGACCCCGACCCTGTCCGCGTGGACGGCCGCCGCGTGCGCGCGTGGTTCTCCCCCGGACGTGGCGAAGCGCTGGCCACACGCGTCGCGCACCGGATCGCCAAGGCAAAACGGCGCATCCGTATCTGCTCGCCGGTGATCACCTCCGGGCCAATCCTGGGCGCGCTCGCAGAGACCGTCTCCGATGAGCAGGTGGACGTCGCGGGCGTCGTGGACGCGACGCAGATGGAGGGCGTGTACTTCCAGTGGAAGCTGAACGGGAACTCGGAGTGGAAGCCGCCGCTCGTCCGCCGCGCGCTCGGCGGCGCGCCCTTCTCGGGCAAGCGCTCGACGCCCTACGGACAGGGCGACATCCACGACTTCATGCACGCGAAGCTGACCGTCGCCGACGACGTCGTCTTCACCGGAAGCTACAACCTCTCGCATTCCGGCGAGTTGAACGCCGAGAACGTCCTCGAGATCCGCGACGCGGAGCTGGCCGAGCGTTTGGCCGCCTGGGTCGACTTCGTTCGGCAGCTCTACCCACCGGCGCCGCTCCCGGCCTCGTCGGCCTCTCCCCGCTGAGAGAAACCCGAGGTTGGGCCCGGAACGGCGCACGCACACGCGAAAAAAGTACGCTGGGCTGCTAGCGTTCGAACCAGCTTCGAGCGTCCAAACCTGAGGTTCCGATCGGCGCGCCGCCGGGAAAGTGGGGAGAAATGGAGTCGAACCCGTACACGCGTCTCGTCGAGCTCTGCGAGCGACTCGCCGCCGCAACGAACGGCGGCGGCGTCGACTGGGAGGTCGAAGAGGAGACTGCGTACCTGTGCAAGCGCCAGAGCGGCGCAGTTGCGATCCGAAGCCGCGACCGGGACGGAGAGCCGCCGTACGAGCTCGTCATCTACAACCCGAAGGGCGAGAAGGTCGAGAGCTTGCTCTCCGAATGGTCGGCTGAGCAGGAGCCTGCCTTCTGGAACCAACCGATGGTGGATCTCTACCGCACCGCGCGCCGCAAGGCCCTCGGAGTGGACAAGATCCTGGACGACCTCTTCGCGGAGCTCCCTCGTGTCAGCGAGAAGAGCGCGCGGACGCCCGCGTAGAGCTACAGCTAGGAAGCTCCGGGCTGCGCGCGGCCGGAGAGCTCGCGCAGCGTCGGCTTGCTTCGTCGGCGCAGCCGTGTTCCGTACCAAGCGCCACGGGTCTGCGTCGCTTCCCAGCCCTCCTCGGCGAGTTGCTCGAGGAGCCGTGCGTGGGCCTCGGCTGCTCCGCCGCGTTGGGGCGGCGGCTCACTCCCCCACCAGCGGAACCTCTCGGAGCGCCCGGCCACGTAGGGCTCGCCGTCCGGCCCGACCGCGAGGGCGTAGAAGTCGGACGTCACGTAGCCGCGCCACCATTCGACCTGACATCTCTCCCAGCGGGTCGACGGCGTCTCCTCGGCCGGGAGGAGGAGCGCTTGCGGCGCCGCCGGCTGGACCGGTCGCTGAGCTTGGCCGGCGGCCTCGGCGCGGGTAGCTCGGGTCTCCCGGCCGAGTGCTCTCCCAGTCGGTAGGTCCGGGCGCTGGGGTCGCTCCACCGCCTTGGCGGGCACAACCCGAGCCTCCGGCTCGACAGCCTTCTCAGTCGGTGGATCCGGGCGCTGGGGTCGCTCCACCGGCTTGGCCTCGGCAACTCGGGTTTCCAGCCGCAGAGCCTTTCCGGGCGGGAGGCCCGAGGGTTGGGGCTCCACCACCTTCGCCGGGGGAACTCGCGCCTCCAGGCCGAGAACCTTCCCGGGTGGTAGGCCCGCCGGGCCGAGCCCTTCCTTCTTCGGCGGCGAGAGTCCGGGTAGCGTCTTCTTGGGCGGCGGGGCCCCGGCGCTCGGCAGCTTCTTCGGGAGCACCTTGGGCGACCTGCGCGCGGTCGGCGGGGTCGCGTTCTTCTGAGCCGCCTTCCTGCGAGCCGGTTGCCTCGGAGCCGCAGCCGGGCTGCTGCGCTGACCGCCGTCGGACCTCCGCGATCGTTCCGCGAGGGGAACGAGCGAGCCCGCCTCCGAGCGAAGCCCATTCTCGGCGAGGCTTCCCGACATCCTTCCTCGCTTCGCGGGGGTCGAGCCGCGGACTCGGATGAGCCTCCAGCGGGAGCGGCCATGGGAGAGGCCGCGGGAGAGGAGGACACTGGTCCCGATGACGACGAGAGCGGCCAGGATGCCCGCGAGCGCGGCCAGCCCGAGCGTGATACTCAGCACCCGCCAGAGATTACTGCCTTCTTCCTGCGCGACGAGAGTCGAAGGTTGAGCGGCCAGCGTCGAGGCTGCGGCAAGGACAGCTCTCAGCGGCTTCGCCCGGATCGTGAGCGAAGCCCGCGCGACCACCTCGGTGCGCGACGTGGTCGGTTGCAAAGCGGTCGCCGGAATGCGCTCGCCCATAAGACCCCCTTCTTGTGGACGCCAAGGTTAGTTTGCCCGCTCGTGCAGGTTGTAATCAAGTGATTGTGAGGGCGCATCTACCCGCCCGCCTGGACCGCCTCCACCCCGCGCTCGGCGAGTAAAGCCTGCGCAGCCGCCAGGCGGGCGAGCGGCACGCGGAAGGGCGAGCAGGAGACGTAGGCGAGGCCGAGCTCGTGGCAGAAGGCGACCGAGCGAGCGTCGCCGCCGTGCTCGCCGCAGATCCCGAGCTTCACGTCCGGCTTCACGCTGCGGGCGCGCTCGACCGCCAGCCGCATGAGGTCCCCCACCCCATTCCGGTCGAGCGTCTCGAAGGGGTTCGCGTCCACCACCCCGTCCTCGAGGTAGCGGGTGAGGAAGCGGCCGGCGTCGTCGCGCGAGAAGCCGAGCGTGGTCTGCGTCAGGTCGTTGGTTCCGAAGGAGAAGAAGTCGGCCTCCTCCGCGATCTCGTCCGCGCGAATGCACGCGCGCGGGAGTTCGATCATCGTTCCCACGAGGTAGTCGATCCGCCGCTCCGCCTGCTCCATCTCCGCCGAGGCCGTGCCGAGCGTGAGGCGGCGCAGGCGGCGGAGCTCCTCCGCGAAGCCGACGAGCGGGTGCATGATCTCGACGAGCGGCGCGTTGCCCGTCCGCTCCTCGACCGCCAGCGCCGCACGGACGATCGCCCGCACCTGCATCTCGTAGATCTCCGGATAGAGGAGCCCGAGGCGGCAGCCTCGAGTCCCGAGCATCGGGTTCGCCTCGCGCAGGGCGCGGATGCGGCGCGCCATCTGCTCCGACTCGGCCTCCTCGAGCGGCGGCAGGAACTCGTGCAGCGGCGGGTCCAGGAGCCGGATCGTCACCGGCAGGCCCGCCATCGCCTCGAAGATCCCCTCGAAGTCCTCCTGCTGGAACGGGAGCAGCTGCTCCAGCGCCTCGCGCCGCTCCTCCGGCGACGAGGCCATGATCATCGCCCGCACGATCGGGAGCCGCCCCTCCGCCATGAACATGTGCTCGGTGCGGCAGAGGCCGATGCCCTCGGCGCCGAACTCGCGCGCCTTCGCGGCGTCCTCCGGCGTGTCGGCGTTGGCGCGGACGCGCAGGCGGCGGATCTCGTCGGCCCATGCGAGGAGCGTCTCGAAGCTCTCGTCGATCTGCGGCGGGACGAGGTCGACCTCTCCCACGATCACCTCGCCCTTGCCGCCGTCGAGAGTGATGACGTCGTTCTCCGAGAGTGTCTGCCCGCCGAGCTCGATCGTGCGCGCCGCCGTGTCGATCGAGAGCCCCTCGCAGCCGGCCACGCACGGCTTCCCCATGCCGCGGGCGACGACGGCGGCGTGCGACGTCAGGCCGCCGCGGGCGGTGAGGACGCCCTGTGCCGCGATCATCCCGTGGATGTCGTCGGGGGTCGTCTCCCACGTCACGAGGACGACGCTCTCGCCCGCCTTCGCCCGCTCTTCCGCCGCGTCGGCGTCGAGGACGACCTTGCCGGTTGCCGCCCCCGGCGACGCGTTCAGCCCCCGGGCGGCGACCTCGTAGCTCGCGTTCGGGTCGATCATCGGGTGCAGGAGCTGGTCGAGCTGGCCGGGATCAACTCGCGTGACCGCCTCCTCGTTCGAGATGAGGCCTTCGCCGACCATGTCCACGGCGATCCGAGTCGCCGCCTGGGCTGTCCGCTTTCCGCTCCGCGTCTGGAGCAGGTACAGGCGGCCCTCCTCGACGGTGAACTCGATGTCCTGCATCTCGCGGTAGTGTTCCTCGAGCCGCGCCATCGTCTCCGTTAGCCGCCGAAAGGCCTCCGGCAGACGCTCCTCCATCGCCGCGAGCGGCTCGGGGGTGCGGATGCCGGCGACGACATCCTCTCCCTGGGCGTTGACGAGGAACTCGCCCCAGAGGCCCTGCTCGCCCGTGGAGGGGTCGCGCGTGAAAGCCACGCCGGTGCCCGAGTCGTCGCCCTTGTTGCCGAAGACCATCTGCACGACGTTGACGGCCGTGCCGAGGTCGTCGGGGATTCCGTTCGCGCGCCGGTAGACCTGCGCGCGGGGCGTGTCCCAGGAGTCGAAGACGGCCCCGAGTGCCCGGCGGAGCTGCTCGCGCGCGTCCTGCGGGAAGTCCTCGCCGGTGCCCTCCCGGTAGAGCTCCTGGAAGCGGGTGACGAGGCCGCGGAGGTCGTCCGCGGAGAGCTCGACGTCCTGCTCGATGCCCCGGCGGCGCTTCTGCTCGGCGAGCGCCTCCTCGAAGTGGTGCGCGTCCACCTCCGCCACCACGTCCCCGAACATCTGGATCAGGCGGCGGTAGGCGTCGTTGGCGAAGCGCTCGTTCGCGGTCGCGCGCCCGAGGCCGGTGACGGCCTCGTCGTTCAGGCCGAGGTTGAGGATCGTGTCCATCATCCCCGGCATCGAGACCGCCGCGCCTGAGCGGACGGAGACCAAAAGCGGGTCGCCCGGATCGCCGAAGCGCTTGCCGGTCTCCTCCTCGAGGCGCTCGAGGTGCTCCTCGATCTCGTCCTCGAGGCCCACGGACAGCTCGCCGCGAGCGCGCATGTACTCGCGGCAGGCCTCGGTCGTGACGATGAAGCCGGCCGGGACCGGGATGCCGATCGCCGTCATCTCAGCGAGGCCGGCGCCCTTGCCCCCGAGCAGATCC
>JBOHAJ010000239.1:0-7350 GCA_050697715.1 Gaiellaceae bacterium | reverse complement strand
CGGGTAGATCGTCCCCACGCCGAACTTGAGCAGCGCACCCCGTCGCGAGGTCGGGTAGAGCCGGTCGGATTGATCCTCGTCCGCTTCGCGCAGCTCCTTGGCGAGCCGGGCTTGCGGGAGGCTCTCGAAGAACTCACGCTTGAGCGCCTCCCCCGGGGCGAGCTTGTACCCGCCCAACGGGTCGTGCGGGTAGGCGAGCTGCAACGGCAACCGGGCGGCGGGGGAAAGCAGGTCCTCGAACACGTAGCCGGCCTGCTCCGGGTTCTGCGAGGCGAGCGCCTTCACCGCTTCGACGCTGCACCGGCGACTCGAACAGCTGGGCGGCGCGGGGGTTGACGATGAGCGGCCGCCCCTGCTCGTCCTCGCCGACCTTGAAGCTGCCCCGCGCGTACCACGGCACCGGCCCGAGGTCGCGCAACGCTTTCTCCTGGCCCCGCCGCCCGAGCTGGATCAGCGCCGCCGCCTGCACCGGATGGTCGCGGGCGAACCGCCCCGTGTAGGTCGCCGACGCCCGCTTGAAGGGATAGAAGAAGACGACGCGGCGGACGAACTTCTCCTCCGCCACGGACATGTTCGCGTAGTCGAGCATGGCTTCCCTTGTGCGCTGCGACACCTCGACCAAGTCGTCCACCTTCGCCTCGTCGCCGAGCAGCCGGCGGATCTTCGCTGGGCTGTCGTATCCGAGCATCCGCGCCTCGTGGATGAACGCCGGCCACCTGTACGGGCTGTCCAAGACCTTCGACCAGCCGCCGGCGAGGACGTCCCGGGTCCCGCGGGCAACCCTGGACCGTTCGACCTGCACCGCCTTGGCGAGGCCGAGGCCGGCGGCGGCACGCAGCGACGATCGCTCCTCGGGCGACAGCGCCTTGTACAGGCGCACCGCTTGGGCCATGTTCCACGGTGCGAGCGCGCCCTGATGGGCGAGCGCGAGGAACGCCTGCCCGACCGTGTTCGGCACCGCATAGGCCGGCTTCAAGAAGAGGATCGCGACCGACATCGCGGCGTTGATCTCGTCCGCCACCGTGGCCGCACCGCCAGCCCACCCGTAGAGATCTTGTGGTTTGTTGAGGCCGCCCAGCGTGCGCTCGTCCACGAAGCGGACCTGACCCTTCGCCGCCTCGGCGAGCGCCTGCGCCTCCTCCAGGTTGGGGAACAGCTCGGCCCGGGCCTTGTCGGCACGCTCGGCGAGCTGCCGTCGCTCCCGCCTGTTGAGCCGCACGCCTTCGTCGAGCTTGCGCTGGACGAGGTCGAGGAACTCCCGGGTGTCGGCGCTGTAAGGCTTCGTCACCCGGACGGGGATGAAGTGGTCCCTCACCTTGGGCGGCAGGTCGAGGAACTCTTCGGCGTTGAGCGCCTCCCTGACCGCCTGCTCCCGTATTCGCAGGACGGACCGGAACCGCTGCACCTCGAGCTCCCCCTCAGCGACCGCCCGAACAGCCTTGTTGGGGAACCGGCCGGTGCGGAACGACTTACCGGTGAAGACGCCGTGAAGCGGATTGCCGCGCGGGATCCCGATCCCCTGCGCGGAACCTGCCTGGGCGCGGCCGGTCGGCAGCCGGCGCCGCTGACCGTAGGGGAAGTAGATCTCCCCCGGCTGGACGTCCTCGGCCCCTTCGAGGCGCGCCGTCGCGCGCTGCCGCTCACGTGCTGGGAACGTGCGGCGGATCGTCTTCCCTGGGACGGTGTAGCGGGCGGTGCCGAACTCCCCGGTCTGCGCCTCCGCCCGCTGCCCGAAATGGCCTATGCCTTTCGACCCGAGCAGGCGCGCGAACTCGCAAACAACCTGCTCGAGATGGCGGATAGGGCAGAGGCTCAGGACACGAGCCAGAACTGACGTTTAGGCGCGTATCGGGCACACGCCAATCCAGGCACCCGACCAACGAAGAAGACGAAAGCCCAGCCTGAGCGGGGCTTTCTATCAGTCGGGGCGCCCGGATTTGAACCGGGGACCTCTAGTCCCCCAGACTAGCGCGCTAACCAGGCTGCGCCACGCCCCGCGATCCCGACACGATAGCACCGCCGCCCGTCCCCCAAGCCTCCCCCGAGCATGCCCCCGCGGGGGAGTCATCGACCCCGGCGACGGCCCCTTCCGGGGTTGCCCCGGTTCCAGGCTTCGGCCAGAATGGGTGCTCTGCGGACGTATTCCATCACCGAAGCGGCCGACGTCACGGGGCTGACCCGGAAGGCAATCGCACGCCGTGTCGAGCGGGGATCGCTCCGATCGGTCGTCCGGAACGGACGACGGAGGATCCCGCGGTCGGAGCTGGCCCGCGCGGGCCTTCTGCCTGAGAACGACGCCGGGGCCCCCGAGTTTGATCCCACCGCCCTTCTTCTCCCCCGCTTTTCCCCCGGGGAGGAGCTCGACGTCCCCGCTCAGGTCCGCTGGGAGGAAACGGTGACCGCGCTCTTCCGGGAGCTCCTCGACCGCTTCGAGCGCCAGTCCGCCGAGGTCGCCCAGTTCCGGGCGCTCACCGTGCAGGCCGAGAGCCTCCGCCTTACGAACGAGCTCGGGGACCTGCGCCTGAAGATCGCCGAGCTCGAGCGGGAACGGGAGCGGGAGCCGAGCTCGCCGCAGGCTGCAAGCGGCGAGCTGGGCAAGCGGATGACCGAGCTGAGCAAGCAGGTGGAGGCACTTGCCAGGCGGGAGATCTGGCTACCCCCGCAAGCGACGGCCAGGCGTCCTCCCCGGCCGACCGCTCCGCCTCCCCAGCAGCCTCCGGCGACGCCTCGTGAACCCGCCCGTGCCGTGGCCGTCCGACCGGTGCGCACACGACGGGTCGTGCGCTTCCCGGTCGAGATCACGCTCCTCGTCCTGGTTGCCGTCGCGGCCTGGCAGGCCGACCTCGGAGCGAGAGCTGTCGCCATCGTGATGACGGCGGCCTGGGTGATCGTCGCCGCGGCGGAGTGGTTCCTGTCGCGGCGCGCCTAGTGCTCTAGCTCTCCAAGCGCCTGTAGAGCCGGTCCACGAGGTCAGGCATCCGCTCGAGGCGGGCGGTGATGACGCGGATGCGGTACTCGCGGAAGTGTGCGGAATCGACCTTCAACGCCTTGGCGAGGATCTGGATGACGTCGTTCGACGGCACCGGGCGGTTCCCGTGCACGAGGTGGTTCAAGTAGCCGGCCGAGAGGCCGGTCATGTCGGCGAGCGCGCGGTACGTCGTGCCCGTCTCGCCCATGCGGTCCTGGACCGTCTCTCCGAACGGCTTCGTGCTGAAGCGGCGCTGCCTGCGGGCCACTAGAGGACTCCCTTCACGTGCTCGGCGGCTTGGTCGGCCGCAATTCTCTCCTCTCGCCGGTCGGCGCGCACGAGGACGTCCACCCTGCCGTCCTCGAGGAACTTCTTGCCGACCGTCACGCGTACCGGGCAGCCGAGCAGGTCGGCGTCGGCGAACTTCTCCCCCGGCCGCAGGTCGCGGTCGTCGAGGAGCACGCTCAGCCCGGCCCCCTCCAGCTCGTCGGCCACCCGCTCAGCCCCCCTTGCCGCCTCCTCCCCGGCCGCGCCGATCGAGACGACGTGGACGAGATAGGGCGCGAGCGCGGCGGGCCAGGAGATCCCGTGCTCGTCGTGGTGCTGCTCGACGGCCGCGGCCATGATCCGGCCGGGGCCGATCCCGTAGCTCCCCATGACAATCGGCCGCTCCCGGCCGGACTCGTCGAGGAACGTCGCGTCGAGCGGCTCGGAGAACTCCGTCTCCAGCTTGAAGATGTGGCCGACCTCGAGCGCCGTCTGGAAGCGGAGACGACCCCCGCACCGCGGACAGGCGTCCCCTTCCTGCGGCTGCCGGATGTCGGCGAACCTCGCCTCGAAGTCACGGCCGTGCTCGACGCCGCGGAGATGCCCGCCGGTGCGGTTCGCGCCGGTCACGAACTGGCCCTCGCGCAAGGTCTCGTCTGCGATCACCTCGCCGTCGAAGCCGACGGGTCCGATCGAGCCCGGGTCGGCGCCGAACGCCACGCGGATCTCGTCCTCCGTGGCCGGCCGCACAGCGCTCCCGACCGCGACCGCCATCTTCCCCTCCTCCAGCCGGTCGTCCCCCCGGACAAGCCCGAGGACGAGCGTGCCGTCCAGCTTCACGACCGGCATCGCTTTCGACGTCGCCGCCGGATCGATCCCGAGCAGCTCTGACAGGGCGTCGATCGTCGTCACGCCCGGCGTCTCCACCTCCGCAGGCGCGTCGAGTCGCTCGGGGAACTCGGGCGCTCGCGGCACGCCGCGAGCGATCTCGAGGTCGGCCGCGTAGTCACCGTTCTCGCACATGACGAGCGTGTTCTCTCCCGAGCCAGAGGGCGCCAGGAAGTCGACCGACCCGCTTCCGCCCATCATCCCCGACTCCGCCTGCACGGCGTAGAACTCCAGCCCGCAGCGCTCGAAGATTCGGCGGTAGGCCTCCTCGTGGAGGCGGAAGCTTCTCTCCAGCCCCTCCTCGTCCCGGTCGAATGAGTAGGCGTCCTTCATGACGAACTCGCGCACCCGGATGAGGCCGCCGCGGGGGCGGGGCTCGTCGCGCACCTTTGTCTGGAAGTGGTAGAGGATCTGCGGCAGCTCGCGATACGAGCGGATCTCCCGTGCGTGAAAAGTGACGGTCTCCTCGTGCGTCATCGCGAGCACGAACGGCCGGCCGAGGCGATCCTCGGTCTTCCAGAGCTCGGGGATGGGGTAGCGGCCGCTCTGCTGCCAGAGCTCCGCCGGCGTAACGACCGGCATGAACATCTCCTGTCCACCGATCGCGTTCATCTCCTCGCGGACGATCTGCACAGCCTTCTCGTGGACCCGCCATCCGAGCGGGAGGAACGTCCAGAGGCCGGCGCTCACCTGCCGGATGAAGCCGCCCCGGACCAGGAGACGGTGGCTCGCCGCCTCGGCATCGCCGGGGGCCTCCCGGAGCGTCGGGATGAACAGGGCGGAGGCCCTCATGGCTACGGCCGCTGGGCCGCTTCGGCCATCATCACGGCGGCCGGCTTCGCGAGCTTCAGCCGCTTCGGCCGCACCATGCCGCCCTCGATCCACCTGTCGATCTCCTCGAAGAGCTCGTCCACGAGCACGTCCGAGGCAACCTTCTTGAGCACGCGTCCGTGCGCGTAGACGAAGCCGGTGTCCCGCCCGCCCGCGATGCCGAAGTCGGCGTCGCCGGCCTCCCCGGGCCCGTTGACGGCGCAGCCCATGACGGCCACCTCGAAGGCCTGGGGGTAGTCCCTGAGCCGCGTCTCCACCTTCTCGGCGAGGTTCCAGACGCCGACGTTGTCCCGTCCGCAGGACGGGCAGGCGATCATCACGGGGCCGCGCTCGCGTAAGCCAAGGGCCTTGAGGATCTCCCACGCGACCTTGACCTCTTCCACCGGGTCGGCTGTGAGGGAGATGCGGATCGTGTCGCCGATCCCGTCCATGAGGAGCGCCCCGACCCCGACGGCGCTCTTGATCGAGCCGGTCGAAAGCGGCCCCGCCTCGGTGACACCCAGGTGGAGCGGGTAGGGGACCCGCTCGGCGAGCCCCCGGTAGGCCCGGATCATCGTCGGCACCGAGCTCGACTTGACCGAGATCTTGAAGTCGCGGAAGTCCATGCTCTCCAGCAGGCGCACCTGCTCGAGCGCCTCCTCGACGAGCGCCTCGGCCGTGTCCTTCTGGGCCAACTCGACCAGGTGCTTGGGCAGCGAGCCGGAGTTGGCGCCGATCCGCATCGGGATCCCCTTCGCCTTCGCGGCCCGCACGACCATGGCCGTCTTGTCGGCGCCGCCGATGTTGCCGGGATTGACGCGCACCGCCGCCACGCCGGCCTCGATCGCCTTCAGCGCCAGCGACGCGTTGAAGTGGATGTCGGCGATGAGCGGGATCGGGCTCAGGTAGACGAGCTTTCGCAGCGCAGCGGCGTCCTCGTTCTTGGGGACTGCGACGCGCACGACCTCGCAGCCGGCGGAGACGAGCTCGCCGATCTGCTGCATGGTCGCGTCCACGTCGTACGTCTTCGTCAGCGTCATCGACTGCACGACGACGGGCGCGCCGCCGCCGATCGGCACGCTTCCGACCTTGATCTGGCGCTCGCTCGCCATCGCGGGAAGTCTAACGGCCGACTATTCGGGCCAGAGATCGCCCTCGGCGATCTCGAGGAGGTTCCCGGCGGGGTCGCGGAAGTAGAACGAGCGGACGCCGCTCTTCCACGTGACCTCCTGCTCGGCCGCTACACGCTCCTTCCACGCCTCGTACTGGTCGGGCGGCGCCAGGAAGCACGTGTGCACGGAGCCGGAGGCGCCGTGCCTCGCCCATTCGTCGTCCCTCGACGACGTCCGCTCGGCCTCGAAGAGGAGGAGCAGTCCGTCCCCCAGCCTGAAGGCGAAGCCGTCCGGCCAGCGGCCGACCGAGCGCAAGCCGAGGACGTCTCCGTAGAACCGCTCCACGTCCTCCTCCTCGGGCGCCGCGTAGTAGAGGACGGTCTCGAGGATCGCGGAGAGCCGCACCGGCGCCTCGCTAGCCGTTCCGGAAGCGGTCGATGTCGTTCGAGAGCCCGATGAAGAAGAGGAAGAGCACGATCGCGATGCCGATCGCCGAGACGCGCTCGTACGCCTCCCGCGGGATCGCGCGGCCACGGATCCACTCTGCGAGAGAGAACGCGATGTGGCCGCCGTCGAGCGGTAGGAGCGGCAGCAGGTTGAGGAGGGCGAGCGAGAGGCTGATGAAGGCGAGCACGAGGAGGAAGTCGACCACTCCCTCCTCCGCGGCATCGCTGGACACGGCCGTGATCCCGACCACGCTCGCCACCTCGTCCCGGCCCGAGCCGGTGACGATCCGGCCGAGCGCGCCGCCGATCGCTTTCGTCACCTCCCAGGTCGCCTCGAACGCTCGCCCGACGGACTCGCCGAGACCGTAGCTCTCCTCGCGTACGCCGAAGGAGAAGCCGAGCCGGTAGTCGCCTTCCGTCAGCCGCGGGCGCGCGCGCAGCTCGAGGACGCGGCCGTCGCGCTCGATCCGGACGGTGAGCCGGCTGCCCTCACTCGCCTTGATCGCGTCGGCGAGCTCCTCGGGCGGGCCCTGCTCGTTGCCCACGGCCAGGATGCGGTCGCCCGGAAGGAGCCCGGCCCGCGCAGCCGGGGAGTCGACGATCACGGCTTCCACGGTACGGGTCGCCTCCACGGGGACGCCGAGCATGAAGACGGCCGTGAGCGCCACGATCGCGAAGACGAGGTTGACGCCGGGGCCGGCGAAGATGACGGCGACCCGCTTCCAGGTCGGCGCCTGCCAGTACGCCTCCCGCGAGAGGCCGTCCTCAACCTCGGTGATGCCGCGCTCGGCAGCCCGGCGGGCAGGCTCGGAGAGGTCGGCGCGGCCCACCGCGGCACGCAGCTCGCGCAGGCCGGCGC
>JBOHAJ010000238.1:0-3652 GCA_050697715.1 Gaiellaceae bacterium | reverse complement strand
GAGCGCTCGCGGACGAACGTGAGGCCCTTCTGCCCCTGGCGGTCGACCGGCTTCACGGCGCAAGGCACCGGCAGGTCCTCGTCCGCGCGGACGGCGACCCGCCAGCGCGGCTGCGGGACACCGGCCTCGGCGAGCCGCTCTCGCTGGCGGTTCTTGGAGACGGAGCGGGCGGCCGTCTCCGGCGACAGCGGGTGCGGGAGCCCGAGGCGCGAGGCGATGCGGGCCGCGATCGCCACCGGCCAGTCGATCCCCGGCGCGACCACTCCGTCGACACGCTCGGCGCGAGCGAGCTGGTGAAGGGCGGGCTCGTCCTCTGCCGAGACGAGCGCGCGCCGGTCGGCGAAGGCGAAGCCCGGCGCTCCCGGGTCACGGTCGCACGCGATGACGAAGAGCCCGCGCTCGTGCGCGGCGCGGAGGAGCCCGAGCTGGGCCGGGCCGGCCCCTAGGACGAGGAGCCGCTTGGCGATGGAGTCTTTTCCTGCCTGAGCGCCGCTTCCCACCAGAGACGATTCTGCTCGTACCAGACGATGGTGCGCTCCAGGCCCTGCTCGAACGACGTCCGCGCGCGCCAGCCGAGCAGCCGTTCGGCCTTGTCGGTCGAGCCGATGTGACAGTCCACTTGGCCGGGCCGTTCAGGCGTATGGAGCTTGACCGAGCGCGACTTCCCGACCCCGTCCAGGACCATGTCGGCGATCTCCGAAACGGAGATGTGGCGGCCGGTGGCGACGTTGACCACCTCGCCGGCGACCGCGTCGACGTCGGCCTCGATCACGGCCTCGATCGCCTCCGCGGCGTCCTCGACGAAGAGCCAGTCGCGGCTGGCGTGCCCGTCACCATGGACCGTGAGAGGCTCGTCGGCGAGCGCCTGCGTGACGAAGCGCGGGATCACCTTCTCCGGATGCTGGTACGGCCCGTAGTTGTTGAAGGGGCGCACGATGACGATCGGGAGCCCGTAGGTAACCCAGTACGAGTACGCGAGCCGGTCGGCGCCGGCCTTCGTCGCCGCGTAGGGGCTGCGCGGGTTGAGCGGATGCTCCTCGTCCATGGGCGCGCGCTCCGCGGTTCCGTAGACCTCGCTCGAGGAGATGAGGATGAACCGTTCGACGGAGTCGTGTCGGATCGCGTCCAGGAGGATCTGCGTCCCCTCCACGTTCGTGGTCACGAACTCCGAGGCGCCCTCCTGGATGGACTTCTCCACGTGGGACTCCGCGGCGGCGTTGACGATCACGTCCACGTCGCGGACGACCTGCGCGACGAGCTCCGGGTCGCGGATGTCCCCATGCACGAACGAGAGGCGCTCGTGCCCGAGCACGTCCGTGAGGTTGTCGAGATTGCCCGCGTACGTGAGGGCGTCCAGGGAGACGACCTCGTAGGGCGTCGCCCGCAGGAGGTGGCGCACGAAGTTCGAGGAGATGAACCCGGCACCGCCGGTGACGAGGACTCGTTTCTTGGACATGGTCTAGCTGAGCTCGCGCTCGATGGTATAGAGGGGCCGTCCGTCGACGTCGCGCTGAATCCTCCCGAGGTACTCGCCGACGAGCGCGAGGATGAACCCCTGGATCCCGAGCACGACGAGCACGAGCCCAGCGAGGAAGAGAAGCCCGGGGAAGTTGCCGCCCGCGACCCAGAAGACGACGCCCCAGACCGCGACGCCGAGTGCGAGCAGCGAGCAGGCGGCGCCGAGCACCACGCCCGCCCACTGGATCGGCTGCGGCCAGAAGCCGGCGAGCACGTGCAGGGCGATCCGGAGGAGGCCGAGGGGCGAGTAGCGCGAGCGATCGGCGCGCGCCCGGTGTTCCAGATCGACCTCGACGACGCTCGCGCCAGCGGCGAGGACGAGCGCCTTCGTGAACTTCTGCTTGCCGATGACGCCGAGGACGGGCTCGACCGCCGAGCGCGAGTAGGCGTTGAACGCGCAGCCGAAGTCGGCGATGCGGACGCCGGTGAAGCGCCGCAGCATCCCGTTCACGAGCTTCGACGGGAGCGTGCGACCCCAGGAATCGTCGCGTCCTTGCCGCCGTCCGCTCGCCACGTCCGCGCCAGCCTCGACGGCCGCGACGAGCTTGGGCAGGTCGGCGGGCGAGTTCTGAAGGTCGCCGTCCATCGTCACGACGATGTCTCCCCGCGCCCGGACGAGCCCCGCGTGCATGGCCGGATGCTGGCCGAAGTTGCGCCTGAAGCGGACGGCCCGCACGTGGGAGTCGGCCTCGTTCAGCCGCTCGATGGCGGCCCAGGTCCCGTCCCGGGAGCCGTCGTCGACGAAGATGATCTCGTAGGGTTTCCCGAGCGCCTCGAGCGCCGCGGTGGCCTGGCGGTAGACCTCCTCGACGGTGCGCTCCTCGTCGAAGACCGGGATGATGAGCGAGACCGCGGGCAGCGGCACGTTGGCGAGGCGAGCATCCGCCTCGCGCCTCGGCTCGGTCGTCGCCACGGGCCGCAGGCTACCATCGGCACGATCGCCCGACGCCCGTCGTCTCGCGGGGCACGGGTGTTCGCAACGGCCTCGGCGTCACCAGGCCTACTCGCGAATGCCGGCCGCACGCTCCTTCACGCAGGCGAGGTCGTAGACCACGTCTCGCCTCCCGCGCCAGGTCCTGCACTCGCGGGGCAAGCGGCGAACGGCCGGGGTGGGCACCTCCTCTCTCAGTTCGAGAACGAGGCTTGTGAACGGCTCGAGGCCGTCCCACGCGCCGAGCCAGAAGAAGTCCCGCTCCACGACGAGGTAGTCCGCGCCGTACCGCTCGCGAAGCGCGACGATGTCGCGCACCGAGTTCCCGTAATAGGCCCGGATCGAATCGAACATCCGGCGGCGGCCCATCTGCCAGAAGTCGACCTCCCAGGGCTGGAACAGCTTCTCGTTCATCACGACGGCCCTCCGCGAGACGATGGGGACACAGTCGAGCAGCGTCGGATTCCCGGCCATCACTGCCTCTTTGGGGAGCGTCCCCAGGTACCTGAGGAGGCCGAGCCGCTTGCACGCGAAGCCGGGGGCACCGTCCCCGCCGGCCAGGGCGACCTGCCCGACGAGCAGGGCCGCGGCGACGGCGGATGCCGCCAGGGCCGCGCTCCGCCGCCGAAGGAGTACGGCCGCGGCGAGGCCGACCGCGAGCGCCGCGACGAGATACCAGGTGTCGTCCGCAAGGGTCGAAAGAGCCTCATGGGGGGAAAGGCGGAGGCCGAAGGGGAAGACCGTGAGGGCAAGCACGGCGAGGGCGAAGGTAGCCGCGAGGCCCGCCGCCGAGATGAGTCGGGCGCGTCCCAGGCGCTCGACCAGCTCCTCCCAGGTGGGTTTCCAGGCTACGGCAACGAGAATTGCGGAGAAGGGAACGAGTGCGTACGCGTAGCGATGTGGGAGGTAGAGGCGGAAGAGGAACGCGTGCGCGAGCCCAAAGAGCGCGAGGGCAACGACCGGCATGGCCCAGACCTCGCGGCGGAGAAGCAGCGAGTTGCGGGGGCGGACGAGGAGAAGGGCGAGGGCGGCGAGGACGAGGATGCTGCCCGACCAGAAGAGGCCGAAGCCGCTGCTCTTCTGGGAGAGGAACTCGAGCGTGGAGGCACGAAAGAAGTGCACGCTTCCTCCCTCGCCGAACTCCCGGGACGCCGACGCCTCCGCGCGGGACACGATCTCGGGGAAGCCGCCCGCGCCGAGAGC
>JBOHAJ010000237.1:0-6648 GCA_050697715.1 Gaiellaceae bacterium | reverse complement strand
GCGTAATTGGGCCCGCGGATCCCGAGCGAGATCGCCAGCTGGCCGCTCGCGGAGTCGACGAGCACGTTGGGCAGGAAGTTCGGCGACACGCGCTCGTGCCCGCGCTCGCGCAGCACCTCCGACTGCTCCATGATCCCGAGGAAGCCGCCGATCGCGGAGCCGAAGACGATGCCGACCCGGGCCGGGTCGAAGCCGTCGAGGCCGGCGTCGGCAACGGCCTCCCGTCCGGCGCCGAGCGCGAGGAGCACGTTGCGGTCGAGCTTGCGCACCTCCTTCGGCGAGGCGACCGACGTGGGGTCGAAGTCCTTCACCTCGGCGGCGATCCGCACCGGGAAGTCGCTCGCGTCGAAGGCGTGGATGAAGTCCACGCCGCTCTCGCCGGCGAGCGCGGCACGCCAGGTCGACGGCACGTCGTTGCCGAGGGGCGTGACTGCACCGAGCCCGGTGACGGCGACGCGTCTCATGGGCGCCAGCTTAGACGGGGGTTGGAAACCACGGCGAGCGGGCATGACATCGACGAAAGGGCCAGGTCCCCGCCCTCCATCGATCAGGAGGGAGGGAGATGGCCGGAGTCGCCCCCAGAGCCGAGAGCTCGCCGAGACCCAAGCTCGTGTTCTTCCAGTCGCCGGTCTCCGGCCAGTGCCGCCGCGTGGAGGGCTTCCTCGCCCAGGTGCTCCAGCGCCGGCGCAACCACGAGACGTTCGCGCTCTACAACGTCGACGCGCGCGCCCGGGCCGATCTCGTGGAGCGGTTCGGCATCGAGACCATGCCGACGCTCGTCGTCGTCGAGGGCGGACAGGTGCGCGGGAAGCTCGAGAACCCCCGCGGTTGCCGCCAGATCGAGACCTTCCTCACACCCTGGCTCAGCTGAGCCGGCGGAGCGTGAAGCGCCCGTACTCGCGCCCGAAGGCCGTCGCCCGGCCGCGAAACCCCTCGCCGTCGGGCTCGAGCAGATCGACGAGGGCGCCGAGCGGCTGCCGGTAGCGGATCGCGAGGCCGTCGACCCGGAACGGAATCGGGATCGGCCCGACGAGCGTCTCGCCCCGGCCGCCGCTGATCCGCTTGCGGACTCCGACCATCGGCGGGAGCAGCCCGCTCACCCGCTTGACCTTCCACAGCCCGTCCAGCTCGGTCACCGCGTTAGCCTTCCGCTCGCATGCCGGGAAAAAACGTTCCCTTCCCGCCGATGGAGGCGCAGCTCGTCTCGGAGCTGCCCACCGGCGACGGGTGGCAGTACGAGCCCAAGTGGGACGGCTTTCGCGGCGTGCTCGAGAACGACGGCGGCGAGCTCGCGCTCTGGAGCCGCAACGAGCGGCCGCTGCTCCGCTACTTCCCGGAGCTGCGTCCGCTCGGCGACCTGCTGCCGCCGCACTCGGCGCTCGACGGGGAGATCGTGATCGCGCGGGACGGCGTCCTCGACTTCGACTCGATGCAGATGCGGCTGCACCCGGCGGAGAGTCGCGTGCGCAGGCTCTCGCAGGAGATCCCCGCCGACTTCGTCGCCTTCGACGTCCTGCTCTGGAACGGCGAGGAGATCTGGCGCCGGCCGCTCGAGGAACGCCGCGCCGAGCTCGATCGTCTCGGCGGAGGGTTCCGGCTCTCGCCGTGGACCGCGGACGCGGACGAGGCGACGGCGTGGCTCGACCGCTTCGAGACGGCCGGCCTCGACGGCGTGATCGCCAAGCGGCGCGAGCTTCCATACCTGCCGGGCTCCCGCGAGGGCGTTGCCAAGGTGAAGCCGCACAAGACGGCCGACTGCGTCGTCGTCGGCCTGCGCTGGAAGGCCGGCGGGCGGACGACGATCGCGACCCTGCTCCTCGGGCTCTACGGCGAGGACGGCGAGATCGACTACGTCGGCTCGGCGGCCGTGGCCGCGCGCCGGCACGACGAGATCGCCGAGGCCGTGCTGCCGCTGCTCCAGGAGGCACCCGAGCGCCGCTTCTCGGAGCCGAATCGCTGGGGCACGGGCGAGCTCGAGGAGGCGCCGGTCCGGCCCGAGCTCGTCTGCGAGGTGCGCTACGACAAGGTGCAGGGGAACCGGCTCCGCCACGGCACGCGCTTCCTCCGCTTCCGGCCGGACAAGGATCCGCATGACTGCACGTGGCGGGAGCTACGCCCGCCCCGCAAGCCGGGCGACCCCACCTTCGAGAACCTCCTCGCCAAGTAACGGACTGCTACTCGGTCTGCGGCTTGCGAGCCCGCGAGGGTTGCACGCGCTTCGGCTCGCCCGGCATCTTCGGGAAGTTCGGCGGGTACGGCGCCTCGCCGACCCCCTCGCTGGCGTCGCGCTCGACCCACTCGAGCAGGACGCGCAGGTCGCAGACCGCGTCGTCGATGCCCGCCTGGACGTCGCCGAGCGCCGCGAAGCGCGCCGGCATCGTCGCCATCGTGAAGTCCTCGGTCTCGGCGTCGGCGAGCTCGTCCCACGTCACCGGGGCGGAGACGGCCGCGTCGGGACGGGCGCGCACGGAGTACGCCGAGGCGATCGTCCGGTCGCGCGCGTTCTGGTTGTAGTCGATGAAGACGCGCTCGCCGCGCTCCTCCTTCCACCACGCCGTGGTGACGAGTCCGGACGCCCGCCGCTCGACCTCGCGGGCGAAGGCGAGCGCGCAGCGGCGCACGTCCGGGAAGCTCCAGCGCGGCTCGATCCGGCAGGCGACGTGGATGCCGCGGTTCCCGGACGTCTTCGGCCAGCCGACGAACCCGATCTCGTCGAGCACCTCGCGCACGAGCGCCGCGACGCGCTTCCCATCTGCGAACGACGTGCCCGGCTGCGGGTCGACGTCGATGCGCAGCTCGTCCGGCCGATCCGTGTCGCGGCGGCGCGACGGCCAGGGGTGAAAGTCGACGACGGCGAGGTTCGCCGCCCACGCCACCTGCGCGAGCTCGGTTACGCAGAGCTCGTCGGCGTGCCGGCCCGACGGGAACGTGACGCGCGCCGTCTCGACCCACTCGGGCCGCTTCTGGGGCACGCGCTTCTGGTAGATCTCCTCGCCTTCGACGCCGTCCGGGAAGCGGCGGAGCTGCGTCGGCCGCTCGAGGAGCGCGCGGACGATCCCGTCCCCGACGGCGAGGTAGTAGCGGACGAGGTCGAGCTTCGTCTCGCCGCGCGCCGGAAAGAACACCTTGTCCGGGTTCGTGACGCGAACCAGCCGCGACCCGACCTCGAGCTCGACGAACGGCGCGGGCATCGAGGCGAAGTATCCTTGGCGGTGATGCTCGAGGAGCCGCGACGCATCGATCTCTCGCTGGAGCCGCTGGACGACTACGTCGTGATCGAGCCGAGCGACGAGGAGACGGAGACCCGAGCGGGCCTGATCATCCCGGCCAGCGCCGAGGCGGGCTGCCGGACGGGGATCGTCACCGCGGCCGGGCCCGACGCGACCGGGGTCGAGCCCGGCGACAAGGTGCTCTTCCCGAAGGACGCCGGCTTCGACGTGCGCCTCGGCGGCGCGGCGGTGAAGGTGATGCGGCGCAGCGACCTGATCGCCCGCGTCCACGACTAGCGGCAGACCCTAGAAAGGGGAAAGCCCGCCTCCGTTGCCGCAGACGGGCTTGGTTGTCGCCGGGGGGATGAGGGGGGATCCGGCGTGCTCATTTTCTTCGACACGCCCCGACACGCTTCCTCCCAAAGGGGGATTTCGCGGAGCCCTCGCCGCGGCCTCGGCTACGATGCCCCGCACGGAGAAGTGGCCGAGTGGCTGAAGGCGGCGCCCTGCTAAGGCGTTATGGGGGTGAACTCCTCCATCGAGGGTTCGAATCCCTCCTTCTCCGCCTCGGAGGGGTGGCAGAGCGGTCGAATGCGGCGGTCTCGAAAACCGTTACGGGTCGTTAGGCTCGTCGAGGGTTCAAATCCCTCCCCCTCCGCTCACCTCTAGTAACGACGCGCGTTCGCGACTATCGTGACGAGTGAGATCCTGCGGCTGAGGAGATCGGCATGAGGCGGCATCCGCAAGTGGTGGTGGCGATGCTGGTCTGCTCGGGCGGACTCGCGCTCGCGTCGCTCGCAACGGGAGCGCGGTCGACTGCCGACGCCACCGCGGTGATCGCGGGCTCGGGCACCTCGTACACGCTCACGTGGACGGCCGGCGGGGACGAGGCGCTCAGGTGCATGGGACTGATCCTGCTCCCGGGCGAAGTGCCGACGGGAGCCACCGGGCCGGCGGGGTGGACGATCCGCGCGCTGCCGCTGCCGGGAGACGCCCAGGGCCGGTGGGTGGTCCACGCGACCAAGCCGCCGCCGGGCCTCGCCCCGGGTACCTCGCTCGCGATCCAGTTCACGACCCAGGCTCCACTCGCGCCGAACCGGCCACGCGAGATTCGCTTCTCCTCCACCTGCGTCGTCGGCTCCGATGTCGTCAAGCAGTCCACCGGGCCACCTCCGCCCCCACCTCCACCGCCGCCGCCTCCATCCCTGCCGAAGTGCAAGTGCGATTCGCTGGAGGTCCAGCTCAGGAACTTCCCGGGCGGTACGAGGGTCAACAGCTTCGAGCTCGCCTGGACGCTCGGGTGCGCGAAGGGCCGTCGCGGAACGTGCAAAGGCATCCTGACGGCCGGGCTCTCCAGAGCTTCCGAAAGGGCGGGCGTTGACCTCGAACACCTCGCGGACGCTCGCGGGGATGCCCGGCGGGGCGCAGGGGGAACGTTGCTCGTCGACTGCCAAGGCACATGCTCGCGCCTACGCGGACGGGAATTCGAGGGCTTCACGGACCTCTCGCTCATCGCGCCGTCCGGAAAGGTCTTCGGCCCGCAAGGAGTCAGTTCGGTCACGCTCGAGGTCGAGCGCTTCTGCGAGCGCGAGCGGGCGACGAAGCGGTTCCGCATCGCGTTCGGCGATAGCGGCAAGCTCAGCCGGCGGCGCAGCGACCTGAACGGCAACGGGGTCGCCGACGGCAAGGAGAAGGGGAAGGGGTAGCCAGCCCGTCCCTGCTGGCAGAAGAAGACGGGCGCGACCTCGGACTAGCTTCCGCGTGCTTCCGATCGGGGCTCCATGAGGTCGGCGAGCCTCCACCACTCGCTACCGGGGTTCAAACGTTGTCCCACGAGGGCCGCTCAAAGGCTGGCAATCCCGCTCACCACGCGGGTCTGCGGCGTCCTCATGCAACGGCCGCAGGAAGCGTTGCTTAGCTGGCGCGAGCGTCAGTCGTCCGCTTCCTCCCGAGGCTGACAAAACACCACGAAGTCGACGTCCATACGGCCGTCCCACGCCGACGCGCCATCGCCGAAAAGGAAGCGCGGAACACCACTGAAATCACCACCGGAGACGCGACCGCTCGCTGCGAACCGTCCGTCGATGAACAGCCTCCACAAGGTACTGCCCGCAGGGACGGCGACCACGTAGGTGCGGAAGCGACTCGCAGTATCGACGGCCAAGAAATCCCGGTTCGGAGATGGGGGCAACGTGATCCCGTGCGGCTCGAACCCAAACTCGAAGTCCCTCTGCGTGACCGGATCCTCAACGTCGAAGTCGACCCCGAACGATCCGGTTCCTGGAAAGACCTTCATTCGGAATGCGAGGACGAATGCGCGTGTCGGATCGAAGCTCGTCTGGTAATACGCGACAGCGCCTGTCCCCAGCGTGTTCATGTGCAGGAGACCGCCGCTGACCGAGAAGACCGAAGCCTCCGGTGTCCCCGTGTCGCTGACGTACGTCAGCCCGTGGCTGCTCGGCAGCACACCCGCCGCAGCGAAGTCGAGGGCGACCGGGCAGCTGTCACGCAAGTCAAAGCCCTGATCCGCTCGTCGGCTCAGGAGGCGCCGAGCCCGTCATCTCTCCAGCAACACCCCGAGCTGCCACCACCACTCGCCGGGGTTCAAACGTTGCCCCACAAGGGCCGTTTCTCCCCGCTTCCAGGGGTCTTCGTCAAGGCGTTCTCGGACGTTTTAATCCCGGAGGCCGAGCCAGGAGGTCGGCGCACTCGTTCGGGCCATGTAGGCAGGACTCGCCTGGTCGGTTATCGTCACGGGAAAGGTCCTGCGGCCGAGGGGATCAGCGATGAGGCGGCGTGTGCACGTGGTCGTGGTTGTGTTGCTCTGCTGCGGCGGACTTGCGCTCGTGCCGTTCGCTACGGGCGCGAGCTCGACGGCCGACGCCACCGCGGTGATCACCGGCTCAGGGACCTCGTACACGCTCACCTGGACGGCCGGCGGGGACGAGGCGCTCCGGTGCATGGGGCTGATCCTGCTCCCGGGCGAGGTGCCGACGGGAGCCACCGGGCCGGCGGGGTGGACGATCCGGGCACTGCCGCTGCCGGGAGACGCCCAGGGCCGCTGGGTGGTGCACGCGACGAAACCGCCGCCGGGCCTCGCCCCGGGCGCCTCGCTCGCGATCCAGTTCACGACCCAGGCTCCCCTCGCGCCGAACCAGCCGCGCGAGATCCGCTTCTCCTCCACCTGCGTCGTCGGCTCCGACGTCGTCAAGCAGTCCACCGGGCCGACCGCGCCGCCGCCGCCACCACCCCCACCCCCACCTCCGCCGTCGCCGAGGCCGAAGCCGTGCGTCTGCGACTCGCTGGACGTCCGGCTCGGCCCTCGCATCTCGTCGCGGGACGAGGTGACCCTCGACCTGGACTGGGAGCTCGGGTGCACGAAGGGCGACGGCCGATGCGAGGGGAGGCTGACGGTGGAGCTGTCCACAGCCTCCAGGCG
>JBOHAJ010000236.1:0-7101 GCA_050697715.1 Gaiellaceae bacterium | reverse complement strand
TGCCCGTAGCGCGTCCCGGTGCCCGCGACGCCCGGGCCGATCCCGCAAACGATCGCGTCCATCCCCTCGCGGACGCACCAGAGAAGCGCCGCCGGAAGGGAGACGCACGCGACGTCCCCGTCGAAGGAGGGGCCGACTGCCACCGCGGTGCGGAGGCGGCGCTCGGCGCGGAGGGCCCGCACCGTGTCCGAGAGCGAGACCGGAAGCGCGCCGCCCGCGAGCTGGACGTACGCGACCGCGGGCTCGAGGCCGAGCCCCGCGCAGACCGGCGCGAGCTGACTGTGGAGCGAGCAGCAGACCACGGGCGTCCGCACGAGGCGGTCGGGGAGCGCACCGCCCTCCTCCGCATGCAGCACGGCGTGCTGGAGCGGCGTGTAGGGGAGCTTCACGACGTGCGCGCCGGGCTCCGCCGGCAGCCCGAGCCCGCGGGTGAGGTTCGCGTGCAGGACGTCGAAGCCGCCCGAGCCCAGTCCGAGCTCGGCGGCCTGGACGTTGACGACCACCTCGTCGTCCAGCGCGACCGGTCCGGTCAGGCGCGGGTAGGCGACGCACGGCCGTCCGTCCACCTCCAGGCGCACGAGGCCCTCGTGCCGCTCGACCACGGCGGTGACCCTGCCGCGCCTGAGGCTAAGCGCCACGGGCGAGAGCGACGAGCTCGAGCGTCACGCCCACCATCGCCTCCAGGTCGGCGACGGCGATGTGCTCCTCTGCGGTGTGCACCTGGGTCATCCCGTTCGCCAGGTTGACGCAGCGGAGGCCGGCCTCGTTGAAGACGTTCGCGTCCGCGCCGCCTCCCACCTCCACTTCGCGGGGCTCGAAGCCCGCGCGTTCGAGCGCGCCACGGGCGAGCGTGAGAGCGGGATCGTCCGGGGCGAGCCGGTATCCGTGGTATTTCTCCTCCACCGTCGTCTCGACCTCGCACTCGCTCACGGCCGCGGCGAAAGCGAAGGTGTCGACCATCTCCTGGACGAGCTCCGCGAGCTTGCGCTCGTCGCGCGAGCGCGCCTCGGCCGCCAGCACGCAGCCGTCTGGCACGACGTTGCGCGCCGTGCCGCCCTGGATCCGGCCCACGTTCGCCGTCGTCTCCGCGTCGAGGCGACCGAGGCGGAGGTCGGCGATCGCCCGCGCCGCAGCCACGACCGCGGAACGGCCCTCCTCGGGCGCGATCCCCGAGTGGGCGGGCCGGCCCGTGAACACGACGTCGAGCGTGCAACCCGACGGCGCGGCCACGACCACGTCCCCCACCCGCCCGGAGTAGTCGTAGACGAACCCGAGCCGCGAGCGCAGGCGGGAGACGTCGAACTCCTTCGCTCCTTCGAGTCCCGTCTCCTCTCGCGTGGTGAAGAGAAGCTCGACCCCGGCGTGCGGGCGGCGCTCGCCGAGCAGGATGCGGGCGCCCTCCAGCATGGCGGCGACCGAGGCCTTGTTGTCCGCGCCGAGGATCGTGCCGGCCCCGTTCGAGACGACGCCGTCCTGGAGGACGGGCTCGATCGCGCCCTTCGGCGGCACCGTGTCCATGTGGGCACAGAGGAAGATCGGCATCCCGTCGGCGTCGTCCTGCGGTTCGATCCGCGCGAGCAGGTTGCCCGCCGGATCGTCCTCCGCCTCGAGGCCGAGGTCGCGCAGATACCCGCGTACGCGCTCGGCGACCGCACCCTCCGCGCCGGACGGGCTTGGGATGGCCGCGAGCTCGAGGAAGAGGGGCAGAACCTCCGACGCCCAGGCGCTCTTCACCCCGGCGATTCTAGGCGGTATGTTTGCCGCGCCGGTGAGCGTCGACGTCCACGACCTGATTCAGACGACACTGCTCGGCGAGGCCGTCGAGAATGCTCCGGTCGCGGTGTTCGTCGCGGATGACGAGATGCAGTACATCGCCGTCAACCGAGCAGCCTGCACGCTTCTCGGCTACGAGCGCGACGAGCTCCTCTCCATGCGCGCCTCGGACGTGAGCCGCACCCCCGCCGTCGAGGAGCGTTTCCACGAGCTCATGGCGAGGGGCGAGGCCGCCGGCCGCCGGACGCTCGTGCGCAAGGACGGCACGGCGGTCGAGATCGAGTTCTGGGCGACGTCCACGAAGGTGGCGCAGATGACCGTTTACGTCGCCTTCGTCAAGCCGGTCGCGGACGAAGCCGTCTAGCGGGCCGCGGCTTCGGCGACCCTGCCGCGCGCCCGCGCGCGCTCGAGCCCGGCGCCGACGAACTCCCGGAAGAGCGGCGCCGGTCGCGTCGGCCGCGACTTGAACTCGGGATGGAACTGACTGGCGACGAACCAGGGGTGCCCGGGAATCTCGATGATCTCGACGAGGCGCCCCTCCTGGTACGTCCCGGAGACGACGAGGCCCGCCTCCACGAGGCGCGGCCGGAAATGGTTGTTCACCTCGTAGCGGTGGCGGTGGCGCTCGTAGATGACGTCCTCGCCGTAGGCTGCACGCGTGCGGGTGCCCTGCACGAGGTCGACCGGCTGCGCGCCGAGCCGCATGGTGCCCCCGAGGTCCTCGATCTCCTTCTGCTCGGGGAGCAGGTCGATCACCGGATAGGGCGTCTCCGGGTCCATCTCCGTCGAGTTGGCGCCCTCGAGCCCCACGACGTGGCGCGCGAATTCCGAGATGGCCACGTGCATGCCCAGGCAGATTCCAAGGTAGGGGATCCCGCGTTCGCGCGCGACGCGGCAGGCGACGATCTTCCCCTCCCAGCCCCGCGAGCCGAAGCCTCCGGGGACGAGGACGCCGTCCACGCGCTCCAGCTCCTCCGCGGCCTCCTCGAAGGTCATCCCCTCGGCGTCCACCCAGCGGACGTTCACGTTCGTGCCCTGCTGGATGCCCGAGTGCTTGAGCGCCTCGTGCACCGAGAGGTAGGCGTCCTGGAGCTTGACGTACTTGCCCACGAGCGCGATTTCGACGGTGCCGCGGCGCTCTCCGATCCGCCGCGCGATGTGCTCCCACTCGCCCAGATCGATGTTCGCCTCGACGTCGGGCAGCCCGAGCTTGCGGCAGACGAGCCGGTCGAGGCCCTCCTCGCGGAGGGTCTGGGGAACGAGGTAGACGTCGCTGACGTCTTCGTTGGCGATCACCGCCTCTGGGTCGACGTCGGCGAAGAGCGCGATCTTCTCGCGAATGTCACGCGAGAGGCGGTCGGCCGAGCGGCAGACGACGACGTCGGGGTGGATACCGATGCGCCGCAATTCGTTGACCGAGTGCTGCGTCGGCTTCGTCTTCAGCTCGCCAGCGGAGTCGATGAACGGGACGAGCGTGACGTGGAGGTAGAGGACGTTCTCGGGGCCCACCTCGCGGCGGAACTGACGGATCGCCTCGAGGAAGGGGAGCGACTCGATGTCGCCGACCGTCCCGCCGATCTCCGTGATGACGACGTCCGTGTCGCTGGTCTGGGCGACGCGGCGGATCCGCTCCTTGATCTCGTTGGTGATGTGCGGGATGACCTGCACGGTGGAGCCCAGGTACTCGCCCTTGCGCTCCTTTCGGATGACCGCGTACCAGATGGAGCCCGAGGTGTGGTTCGCGTTGCGGGAGAGGTTCTCGTCGACGAACCGCTCGTAGTGGCCGATGTCGAGGTCGGTCTCCGCGCCGTCCTCGGTGACGAAGACCTCGCCGTGCTGGAAGGGGCTCATCGTGCCCGGGTCGACGTTGATGTACGGGTCGAACTTCTGCACCTGGACGTGCAGGCCGCGCGCCTTGAGCAGGCGCCCGAGCGAGGCCGCCGTGATGCCCTTCCCGAGCGACGAGACGACGCCGCCGGTGACGAAGACGTACTTCGTCGGGTGCGGTCTCACTGCGCTCTCCCCCAGGCGTCGAGCTCGCGCAGGACCGGCGTGCGCTCGATCAGCTCCCCGAGGGAGCGGCGTTCTCCGAAGAGGTTCAACCCCGCGAGCATCCCGATCGCGGCCCAGCGACCCCAGCCGTGGAAGCGTCCCACGGACTTCAAGCCTACCACGGCACCCAGAGCATTCGATCCCGCATCCCCCAGCATCACCCTCTCGCGGAGATCGTAGGGCAGCAGCAGGACGGCCGACTTCGCGGGCGCGCCTCCGCTGCTTCCGCGCACGAGCAGCGACCCGAGGAGGTACGCCTTGAGGCACCGTCCCGGCTTCGTATCGAGCTGATTCAGGAAGTTCGCAGCGAGGCCGACGAGCAGAGCCCCGCCGATGCTGCGGGTTCGCCAGAGGGCCATCAGGGGGATGCCGACGAGCTTGGCGACGCCGGTCGTCCTCCCGGTCCGCAGGTGGCTGCCGAACCCGCGCTCCGGCCCGCTCCAAGCATCATCGGCTGCGCCGATGACGCTTATCAGGACGATGGCGAGATCACGGCGCAGCCCGAAGAGCCAGCCGACGAGCGGGAGGCGAAGCCCACGGTGGTTGACAGCGAGCGGCCCCGCAGCAAGGAGCATGTCGCGAAGCTGCCGGCCGCGATGGACGAACCCGGAAACGTCGCGACCTGTCGCACGGTGGTCGAGGTCGAGCGCGACCTCGACCACGCTCACCGAGGCCCGGAGGGCATCGATTGTCATGCGCACTTCGCAGCCGAAGCCCGGCGCCAGCGGGAAGCAGGCTGCCCGCGCCCGCGGCGAGAGGTAGCGCTGTCCGGAGAGCGGCTCGCGCGGCGCGACGCCCGCACGAAGGCGAATGAGCGCGCGCCCGACCCCCTTGGCGACCCCGAAGCCGCCGCCCACGCGCCGGCGGAAGGCGGCGACGGCCAGGTCGGCTCCGGTCTCGGCGAGGGGTACGAGGGAGCCGCGCAGGTCGGCGTCGCAAAGGAGGAGCGGTCCGGGCGCGGCGGCGCGTTCACCGGCCGAGAGGGCCTCCCCCTTCCCGGGACGGTCGATCCTGATGGCCAAAGCGCCCGCCTCCTCCGCCCTGGCGACGGTCCCGTCCCGCGAGCAACCGTCCACGACGATCACCTCGGCCGTAGGAAAGTCGCGGCGAAGGGCCGCGACCGTCTCGCCGATCCGCTCCTCCTCGTTTCGCGCCGCGACGAGGACAGAAAGGGTTTCGCTCACTCTGGGGGCGGGAGCGGCTCGATCGGCGGGAGGACTCCGTCCGCGGCGGAGTCCTTGATCCCGTACTGACCCGGCTCGCCCTGGGCGAGGAGAAGCGCGAGGGCAAGGCGACCCGTTAGCGAGTCGAGGTTGTCCACGCTCGAGATCCCCTGCTCGCGGTAGAGCTCGGTGAGGGACTGCGGCTGAGATGTCGTCGCGACGCCGACCACCGGCAGTCCGGAGCTCTCGAGGCCGTCCACGATGCCGTCGGCGAGCGTTTGGGTCGCCCGGGCCCGCTCGACTGCTTCGTCCGAGTCGTCCGCGGTCGGCTGCCAGGAGGCCATGACGACGACGCCGTCGATCTCGAGCTCGCTCGTCCCGAAGCGCTCCTCGATGAGCTCGGCCCCGAGGGCCGACCAGACCGGCGCCTCGCCACCGTCCACGAGCTCCTCGCCGAGCTCCCTCCCCAACTCGCCGAAGTCGCCGGCCTCGCCCGCGAAGGAGGCCAGGACCTCGTTGCCGCGTAGCGTGTTCTGGAGCTCGAGCGCCCTAACCGGGAAGTCGAGCGCGACCAGTCGCACGGCGCCGCCCGAGTCCGCGTCCGCGAGCGTGCGCTCGACGGCGGAGCGCACCCCGCCGTCCACCGGCCCGAGGAAGACGACCGCGAAGCTCTCGTCCTCCAGGCGGCGGTCGATCAGGGCCGGGTAGGCGTTCTCGACGAGCTCCTCGGCGGCCTTCCTGCGGCTGTCGGCGGAGCCGAGGGCCGCCTGGGCGTCCTCCAGGTCCTGCTGCAGCTTCTCGCGCTCCCGCTGCTCGATGGACTCCTCGGCGTCGGAGAGCTTCCCCGAGACGGCGACGCCGAGGAGGATGCCGACCGCGAGGGCGACGAAGACCGCCGCGAGCGACGCCACGTGGTAGCGAAGCCCGACCACGCAGGAAGCGTAGTGCGGGAGCTACAAGCTCGCCGCGGTCTGGCAGAGGTCGCTCAGGCGGGCGAGCCCCCGCTCGGGGAGCGTCCGCGCGCCCTCGAGGAAGAGGCGCCACCAGGCTCCGTCCACGAAGACGGTCGCGCGCGTGCGGTCGGTGCCCGCGTTGTCGAGCCGGACACCGGCGTCGATCCCTTGCTGGACGTCGTGCCAGGCCAGCTCCCATCCCTCCACGACGCGGCGCAGGACGATGATCCCCTCCCCGCGCGGGCGGCGCAGGAAGCCCGGCGCCGGGCTCCGGACGACCTGCCAGCGTGCGTTCTCCGCGACACCGCGCCTGTCGGGACGCACCCCCGTGTACCCGGGCCACCAGTCCGGGAGGTGGAACGGCTCCGCGACGAGCGCCCAGACGTCCTGTCGGGGCGCGAGGAGCTCGCCGGTCGCCTCGATCACTCGAGTCCCAGGACGTCGCGTAGCCAGCCGCCGATGTCCGTCAAGAGGTCCCTCAGCTCGGGCGAGGCGATCAGGACGGCGGCGACGGCGGCGACGGCGGCGAGCGCGAAGGCGACGAGGGCAGGAAAGCCCACCCGCGGGCGGAAGAGCAGCGAGACTCCCCGGGCGTCCACGAGCTTCTCGCCCACCTTCAGGCGCGTGAGAAAGGTCGAGGACATCCCCGCCCGTTTGCGCTCGAGGAACTCGAGCAGGTTGAAGTGCGTCCCGACGGCGACGATCAGCTCGGCGCCTTTCTCGTAGGCGAGCAGCATTGCGGCGTCCTCGGACATGCCCGGGAGCGGGAGGAGACAGGAGGGCAGTCCCAGGCGGTCGACGCGCTCCCGGCCGGGGGCGCGACCGTCGGAATAGGCGTGCACGACCAGCTCGGCCCCGCAGCCGAGCGCCTTGTCCGACACGGAGTCCATGTCGCCCACAATCACATCCGGCTTGTAGCCCGCCGAGAGGAGCGCGTCGGCTCCTCCGTCCACGCCGACGAGGACGGGCCTGAAGTCGCGGATGTACTCGCCGACGATCGAGAGGTCGCGCTTGGTCCCGGGGCTACGGGCGACGATGAGCGCGTGCCGGTCGCGGAAGCTCGTCTGGAGCTGGGGAAGGCTGACGCCCTCGGCGAGAAGCGCCGTCTCCTCGCGCAGGTGGACGAGCGTGTTCTCGGCGAAGCCCTCGAGCGCCTCGCT
>JBOHAJ010000235.1:0-2285 GCA_050697715.1 Gaiellaceae bacterium | reverse complement strand
TCTCCCGTCCGGTCACGTGCCTGGCGACGTAGCAGGCGTCGGCGGCGACAGTGGTGCCGTCGTAGCCTGATGCGTTGGAGACGTCCATCCCCGCGAGCTCGCAGCTCGCGGTCTGGTACTCGAAGATCGCCTGGAGGACGCCCTGGCTCATTTCCGGCTGGTAGGGCGTGTACGCGGTCAGGAACTCGCCGCGCGAAAGCACGGCGTCCACCACTGCGGGGACGTAGTGGTCGTAGATCCCTGCCCCGAGGAATGACAGCTCCGCACCGGTGTGGGCGTTGCGCGCGGCGAGCGCCTCCATGTGCGCGACGAGCTCCGGCTCGGAGAGCGGCGGCTCGAGGTCGAGCTCACCCCGGAAGCGCACGCCCTCCGGGATGTCGCGGAACAGCTCCTCGACGGAGGAGACCCCGATCGCGGCCAGCATCGTCTCCCGGTCGGCGTCCGTCAGCGAGAGGAATGGGTGCGCCGCGCTCATGGGCCTACCTTTGTCCCTCGAGCGCGCGGCGGGGATGCGGGCGAACCAGGACGTTCCTCCGTCCAGTGGAAGGGGGCGGAAGGGGAAACATGGTCTTCCCCGCGGGAGCGAGCCGAGAGCGGGCGCCGTTCACTGCTCCGCCTCCAGAAGCGCGCGGTAGGCGTCTGCGTCCAGCAGGTCGTCCACCTCGCGCGGCTCGGAGAGGCGCACGCGCAGGAGCCATCCGTCCCCGTACGGGTCCTCGTTGATCGTCTCCGGCTCGTCGACGACCTTGCGGTTCACCTCCGCGACCTCGCCCGAGAGCGGCGCGATCAGGTCGGACACGGCCTTCACGGACTCGACTTCGCCGTAGCTTTCGTCCCGCGCCAGCGTCGCGCCCTCCTCCGGCGCTTCGTAATGGACGATCTCCCCGAGCGCGTCCTGCGCGTACCAGGTGATCCCGAGCGTGGCCGTGTCGCCGCCGATCCGCGCCCAATCGTGCTCGCGGTGATACTTGAGCTCGGCGGGATAGCTCTCTTCGGCGGCCATCAGGGTCTCTTTCGGTCATGCGTTCGAGCTTCTGGGTCGCGGGCGCCAAGCCGGAGCCCGGACTCGCCCTCGGCCAAGGTCGGGAGCGCAGGCCCGGGTGAGGGGGGATTCTGCCGCCGTGTGTTCGCACGCCGGGAGCCGGCGAGTATTGGTAGGGGCACCTAGGCCTCCTGTCGCTTGTAGAAGGGTTTCTTGACGATACGCGCCGCGCGGGCCCGGCCGCGGACGTCGATCGTGATCTCGGTTCCGGGCTCCGAGCGGCGCGCCGCCACGTACCCGAGCCCGATGCTCTCTCCGAGCGTTGGCGACCTCGTGCCGGAGGTGACCTCGCCCCCTTCGGCGATCGCCATTCCCTGGCGCGGTATGCCCGGGTCCTCCATGACGAAGGCGACGAGCTTCTCGCTCGGGCCTTCCTCCTTCTCGCGGCGGAGCACCTCGACTCCCGTGAAGTCCTTGCCGAGAGCACAGGCCCAGCCGAGCCCGGCCTCGATCGGAGTGCGCTCCGGCGAGATGTCGTTCCCGTGCAGCGGATAGCAGACCTCGAGCCTGAGCGTGTCGCGGGCGCCGAGCCCGCAGGGCACGACGCCGCGGCCGAGGATTGCGTCCCAGAGACGAGTCGCGTCCTCCGGCGCGCACCCGACCTCGCAGCCTCGTTCCCCCGTGTAGCCGGTGCCGGCGACCAGGCAGCGGACGCCGAGCACGTCCGCCTCTTCCCGGAAGGTGAAGGGCTCGACGTCGACACCGAGGCGGTCGAGGGCCTCCGGGCCCTGGACGGCGAGGAGCGCCCAATCGGCCGAGACGTCCTCGGCCTCCGCGAGTACGGCGTGGTCGGCCCCGACGTTCGACGCGTTCACGATCAGGAGGTAGTCGCCCTCCTCGCGCCGGTAGGCGATGAGATCGTCGACGATCCCTCCCCGGGGGTTGGTGAGCAGCGTGTACTGCGCCTGGCCGGGACGGATGCGGTCGAGGTCGTTGGTGAGGCGCGCCTGGAGGTAGCCGTGCGCGTCGTCGCCCCCCAGCCGGAGTTGGCCCATGTGGGCGACGTCGAAGACCCCGGCGCTCGTACGCACGGCACGGTGCTCGTCGCCGATGGACGAGTACTGCACCGGCATCTCCCAGCCTGCAAAGGGAACGAGACGCGCGCCGAGAGCGGCGTGGCGCTCGAAGAGAGGCGTGCGCCGGAGCGTCTGCACCGGGCCGGAATCCTAACGAGATCCAACCTCACCCCGGGGCCGCCGCGGGCCTCCCTCCAGTTTCAGCCTGGACGAGCTGAGCTGGAACG
>JBOHAJ010000234.1:0-4364 GCA_050697715.1 Gaiellaceae bacterium | reverse complement strand
GCCGCGAGGTGCGCGCCCGCGACCTTCAGGCTGCCTTCGCCGACCCGGAGATCGACGCCATTCAGACCATGCGCGGCGGCTACGGCTCGGCGCAGGTGATCCCGCTGCTCGACTTCGAGGCCATCGCCTCGACGCCGAAGGCCTTCGTCGGCTCCTCGGACATCACGGCGCTCCACGCCGCGCTCCTCCGCTTCTCGGGTCTGGCGACCTTCTACGGCCCGGGACTGACGAGCTTCGGAAACCCCGGCGTGCCCGAGCTAACCGGCCGCCGGCTGCTAGAAGTGCTCGGAGGCGATGGAACCGGACCGGTGCCGCACGACCCGGAGCGTCTCAACGTCACCGCAATCGAGGGGGGCAAAGCGAGCGGCCGACTGGTCGGCGGGTGCCTCAGCGACTTGATCTACACAATCGGCACCCCCTGGGAGCCCGAGCTCGACGGGGCCATCCTCTTCTTCGAGGAGGTCAGCCGCGCGCCGATCCAGATCGACCGCGCGCTCCTCTACCTCGAGCAGATCGGGAAGCTCGAGGGCATGCGGGGCGTGGTCGTGGGCGAGCTCGCCGGCTGCGAGTGGCACGAGTGGACCTCCGCGCCGCGCTCGAAGACCCTCGAGGAGGTCCTCGCAGGGCGTCTCGGCGAGCTCGGGGTTCCCGTGCTCTTCGGCCTTCCGCTCGGGCACGGCGCGAGCCTGGCAACGCTCCCGCTCGGAGTCGAAGCGACGGTCGACGCGGATGCGCTGAGCCTGACGATCGCCCAGCCCGCGCTGCTCAGCTCCTGACGCGGCCGGCGGCACCTCCAACGGCGGTCTTTCCGTACGCGCCCAACAGCGCCTGCCGCTGGTCCGGCTCGAGGTACTTGACCGCCTCGCGGATCGTCACCCCGGAGGCCCGGTCTGCGCGGGGAGCAAGCCACTCGAAGACCTCGTCGGGACGACTCTTGCCGGTCTCCCTCAGCACCCAGCCGATCGCCTTGCGGATGAAGAACTCCTTCTCCTCGAGCATTGCGTCCGCGTAGCGCGCGAAGCGCGCGAACGGGGCCCCGTTCCGGAGCGGCTCGAGCATGGCCAACAGCGCCGCCCGCCGCACCCAGAAGTCGGAGTCCCGAGCCCAGCGGTCCAGCTTGGCCGCGGCGCCGGGATGCCGCACGAGCATCTCCCCGATCACCTCGCCGGCGAGCACGTCGACGAGCGCCCACGTTCGCGCTTCGCGGACGAGTCGCTCCAGCAGGGGCAGGTCGCGGGGCCCGACGAGCTCGGGATAGGCCTCGAGCACCATCGCTGCCGCCACCCGCCGCTCGTGGACGGGTTGCGACCACAGTGCCTCGACGAGCGCGACGAGCTCGGCGTGCGAGAGCTCCGAGTGGTCCGCGGCGAAGGACCTCGCCTCCCGACGGATCTGCCACACGGTCGCGCCCAGGTGCTTCAGCTCGCTCTTCAGGTCGCGCTTCTCGCTCTCGGCGCGCTCGCGCGAGCTCTGGGCGCGCAGGCGCGCCTCGATCGCGGCGGCGGTGCGGCTTGGGTCGAGCCCCATGCAGTGCGAGCCTAAGCTGCCGCGGGCGCTGATGAAACCCACCTTCTTCGCAACACCGGCTGAATTCCGTACGTGGCTCGAAGAGCATCACGGCGAGACCCGGGAGCTATGGGTCGGCTTCTACAAAAAGGGCTCAGGTAAGCCGAGCATTAGTTGGCCCGAGGCGGTCGACGAGGCGCTGTGCTTCGGCTGGATCGACGGAGTCCGCAAGAGCATCGACGACGTCGCGTACGCGAATCGGTTCACGCCACGCAAACGGCGCAGCACCTGGAGCGCCCGGAACATCAGGCGTGCCCAGGAGCTCGCCGACCGGGGGCTCATGCACCCCGCGGGCCTCGAGGCATTCGAGGCGCGCGCGGAGGAAGACAAGACCGGCATCTACTCGTATGAGCAAAAGGATGCCGCAGAGCTCGGTCAGGTCTATGAGCGGCAGTTTCGGGCCAACGAGAGTGCTTGGGCGTTCTTTCGAGCGCAAGCCGCGTGGTACCGACGGGCTGCCGTCTGGTGGGTCGTGAGCGCGAAGAGGGAAGAGACCAGGCTGAAGCGACTCGCCACCCTCATCGAAGACTCAGAGCACGGCCGAACCATCCCGGCGCTGACACGCCCGACGAAGCGGAAGTGATACTCGGCGCTTATCGGGAGCCGCGCCGAAGCGTCTCCAAGTCGACGCGTCGGCTCAGGCGGCGTGTTCCCGGAGCTCAGAGCCCCGTCGAGCGGTGAGATGGCCGCGGTAGTTCGCTAGGACTCACTTACAGCCGTGTGGAATCCTTTGTCCGTGCCGAAATACTTGACAGATCAAGTACGTTAGAAAGGGGCGATCGCCTTCGCGTGAAAACAGCGCCAAAGGAGGAACGTCCGTGTCCACGAGTCGCTCGCCCGAGATCAAGCCCGCAGAGCCGACGGAGTCCACCATGCGCGCCATCACCCTCGAGAGCTTCGAGGACGCCCCAGGGTTGCGCGAGGTCCCGAAGCCCGAGATCGCCGCCGACGAGGTGCTCGTCCGCGTGCACGCGTCGTCGGTCAACGGGTTCGACGGCGCGGTCGCCACGCTGATGGCGAAGGAGTATTACGAGTACGAGTTCCCGGTCACGCTCGGAGCGGATCTGGCCGGCGTCATCGAGCAGATCGGCCCCGAAGTCAGTCGCTACAGCGTCGGCGACGAGGTCTTCGGCTTCATCTTCAGGCCCAGCCTCCACCACGGCTCCTGGGCCGACTACGTCTCCGTCCCGGAGAGCTGGTTCATCGCCCCGAAGCCGAAGAGCCTCGGCTTCCTCGAGGCCGGGGCATTGCCGCTGGCCGGAGTCAGCGCACTCCTCGCGGTGGAGGCCGTCTCCCCCTCCGAGGGCGACCGGGTGCTGGTCGTCGGCGCCACCGGCGGGGTCGGGGGCTACGCCGTCCAGCTCGCCGCCGCACGCGGGGCGACGGTGATCGCCACGACCAGGCCCGACGACGAAGCGCGCCTGCGAGAGCTCGGCGCCGCCGAGACGATCGACTTCACCCGGCACGATGTCGCGGCGGTGCGCGAGCGCTACCCCGACGGCGTGCAGGGCCTCATCGACCTCGTCAACTTTGCCGACGGCTTCGCCGCCGTGGCCGAGCTCGTCGCTCCCGGGGGCCACGCGGCCTCGACGTTGGGCGCCGCGAACGTCGAGGAGCTGTCAGCCCGGAACATCACGGCGGCGAACATCATGACCTCACCCGACCCGGCGCTCCTCGCCCGCCTCGCCCAGCATGCCGATGCCGGCCGGCTGAGGGTCACGATCGACAGCACCTTCCCCCTTGAGGAGGCGCTCGACGGCCTGACGGCGTTCGGCCGGGGGAAGCGCGGCAAGCTCGCCGTCTCGGTCGTGCCGTGACCGGCAGCACCGCCACGCGAGCGGACGTCGGGCGCTAGGGGCCGAAACCTTCCAGTCCGCGACGCCATGCGGCGTCGAGGTCGGCGTCGGGCGGGAAGCGGCCGTTCAACTCGAGGATGACCATGCCGTGCGCGAAGGCCCAGACGGCTCGGGCGACGTCCTGGTCGCCGCCGACCGCCTCGGCGACGGGCTGGGCGGCCCGCGCCTCGACGCCGGGTGTCAGCCGTTCTCGCGGAAGCGGTCGGTCGGTCATGAGCCGGTAGAGGTGCGGATGCCGTATTGCGAAGTCGCGATAGGCGGCAGCGAGGGCGGCAAGCGGGTCACCGGCGCCGGCGACGGCCGCCTCGAACAGCTCGGCCGCCTCCTCGAGCCCGACGGAGATGAGCGCAGCTTCGAGCGCCTGCTTGTCGGGGAGGTGCTTGTAGAGTGAGGGGGCGCGGATGCCGAGTCGGTCTGCGATGCGCCGCATCGAGAGCCCCTCGGATCCTTCCTGCTCGAGGAGCTCTCGGGCAGCGGCGACGATCTCCTGCGCGCGCGGGCTGAGTTGTTCGACCGAGGAGGTCATGGGGCCGGGCGGTGTAGGTGGCTAGGCGGGGGTGCGCCGCTCGGCCTCGACCTTGAGAGAGCGAAGGCCGTTGGTGAGCGCGGTCTCGAGTGCCTTGCGAAGCGGTCGGCGAAGGATGCTGGCAACGAGCCCCTCGTACGACTCCTCCGTCCGCACGAGGGTCTTGCCGTGCCCCTGCTCGAGACGCCAGACGTGGGTGGCGTCGATGCCGAACGTCTTCCCCGTCCAGGCGATGAGCCGCGGTCGATCGACGCGCTGGATAGTGGAGGTGATCGTGCCTGGCCCGGCTTTCCAGCGAAACACCGATCCTTCCGCGACGCTTCCCTCGAGCGAGACCGTCTTCACG
Organism: Gaiellaceae bacterium; assembly: GCA_050697715.1. GTDB lineage: Bacteria > Actinomycetota > Thermoleophilia > Gaiellales > Gaiellaceae > DASQWP01. The sequence goes on along the minus strand of JBOHAJ010000234.1, from coordinate 70 downwards.
TCCGGGTTCCACGTCGGCCAGCGCTCGACCGCCGTCAGGACGTCCCAGACGGTCTCGACCGGAGCGGCGA
>JBOHAJ010000233.1:0-6862 GCA_050697715.1 Gaiellaceae bacterium | reverse complement strand
GTAGACGTGCTCTGACGGCTGCTCGATCAGGATGTTCGCCGGCTTGACGTCGCGATGCACGAGGTCTCGTGCGTGCGCGGCATCGAGCCCCGCGGCGGCTTGCTCGAGGATGAACAGCGTGCGTCCGACCCCGAGCGGTCCGTCGGTCTCGATCAGCGTCTTGAGGTCCGAGCCGTTGACATAGCGCATCGCGATGTACAGCTGGCCGTCGGCCTCGCCGGCGTCGTAGATCGGGATGATGTTCGGGTGGTCGATCTCGGCTGCTCGCCGCGACTCCCGCTCGAAGCGCTCGCGAAAGCTCTCGTCCTCGCTCAACGCAGCGGAGAGGAGCTTGAGAGCGACCTTGCGCCCCAGGCGCACGTGCTCCGCGAGGTACACGACGCTCATGCCGCCGCGCCCGAGCAGGCTTTCGAGCCGGTAGCCGGCGATCGAGGTTCCGATTCTCGTGGTCGAGCTCATCGTGACTTCGCGACGGCGAAGTTCCGCAGCATCTTCCCGATGCCGTACGCCGAAACGTTGGTAACACCGTACGGAACGTCCACCTAACGAAAGCCTGCTCGCCCGCTCGTCGTCTAGATGGCAGTCCCGGCTCGGAAGCTTGAAAGGAGAGAAAAGCGAGGTCTAGTATGTCCACGACGGCCAAGCTGCGATTCCTGTTGTACTCCCACGACGGGCTCGGTTTTGGTCATGCGCGGCGCAATCTTGCGATCGCGACCGCGCTGACGCTGGCAGAGCCCGATGCTGCCGTCCTGCTCGCAACCAGCGCGGACGAGGTCCACCAGCTCGGAATCCCTCCTCGAGTCGACGTGGTAAAGCTGCCCGGCCTGCGCAAGGTCGCCAACGAGCAGTACACGGGGCGCCGTCTCGCGGTGGGAGGAACGAGCGTGATCGCCGTGCGCAACTCGCTCCTGCAGGCGACCGTCGACTCCTTCAAGCCGGCCGTCATCCTGGCCGACAAGCACCCGCTCGGCGCGCGGGGCGAGCTCCTGCCGGCGCTCGCCACTCTGCGGCACGAGGGCGGACGCGCCGCGATCGGCTTCCGCGACATCCTCGACGACCCGGCCCACGTGCGAACGGAGTGGGCGCAGGCCGACATTCCGCAAGCGATCGCCGAGCACTACGATCGCGTGCTCGTCTACGGGCATCCGACCGTCGTCGACCCCGTCAAGGAGTACGGGATGCCGGCGCCGGTCGCCGCGCGCATGCGGTTCTGCGGGTACGTGTGCACTCCCCCGCCCGTCGACCGCATGACCCGGGACGCGTTCCCGTCAGGAGCGATCCTGCGTGATTCCCGCCCGGCGGTCCTGGCCTCCGCCGGCGGAGGCGAAGACGGCTTCGCCATCCTCGAGGCGTTCATCGCGGCCGCGGCGGGAGCCGAGTGGCGCGGGATCGTCGTCGCGGGCTCGCAGAGCGCTCCCGAGAAGCGGCAGCGCCTGCGGGAGGCGGCCGCGGAGGCGGACGTCACCTACTACACCTTCGTCCGTGGGCTGGATGCGTGGTTCGAGGTCGTCGACGCACTCGTTTGCATGGGCGGCTACAACACGCTCGCGGAGGCGGTTTCCAGAGGAACGCCGACGGTCTGCGTACCACGCGTGGTACCTCGAACGGAGCAGCTCATCCGCGCCGAGGCATTCGCGCGACGCGGCCTCCTCCGCTACATCCACCCCGATCGGCTGGATCCGGCGCTGCTCCGGAGCGAGGTCGACGAGGCGCTCAAGTCCTCGCGCGAGGAGCTCGCGGAACGAGCGCGGACGACACTGGGCTTCGACGGAGCTGGACAGGCGGCCGACCAGCTCCTCGAGCTCGCACGCCGAGGCACGACGACACCGCAGCCCGCGAGCATGCGGTGAGCGCCTCTCGCCGGCATCTGGCCTACGTCCTCAAGCGGTTCCCCCGGATCTCGGAGACGTTCGTGGCGGCCGAGTTGATCGAGCTCGAGCGGCAGGGAGAGCGGGTCAGCGTCTTCGCGCTCATCGACCCGAAGGAGCCGTTCAAGCACGGGTTCCTCGAAGACCTGAAGGCCGACGTCGTCTACCTTCCGGAACGCCCGCTCCGGCAGGCTCCACGCGTCGGAACGGCGCTGCTCCGCACGCTCCTCTCCAACCCCCGAGGCTGGGTCGCCGCGGCCGCCTCCCTGCTCTCGCCCCCGAGCAGGGCCGCCTGGCGTCTCGTCCTGCAGGCGACCGTGTTGCGGGCCGAGATGGCCCGCGCCGGGATCGACCACGCGCACGCCCACTTCGCGACGGAGGGAGCCGAGCTCGCGCGGCTCGTCCGCCGGATGGGCGGCCCGCCCTACAGCCTGACCACGCACGCGAAGGACATCTACCACGAGGACGTCCGTCACGAGGATCTTCACCGCAAGCTGGGGAGCGCGCTCTTCGTCGCGACCGTGAGCGAGGCGAACCGGACCTACCTGAGGTCGATCCTCAACGGCTACGACCGGGTGCGCGTGGTCCCCAACGCGGTCGACCTTCGCCGGCTCGGACCGCCCGGGGACCGGCAGCCGGACCCCGACCTCGTCGTCTCGACCGCACGCCTGATCGAGAAGAAAGGCCTCGGCGACCTCGTCGCAGCGTGCGGGATCCTGCGCGAGCGGGGCGTGCCGGTGCGGCTGGAGGTCGCAGGCGACGGTCCCCTCCTGGCCGAGCTGCGCTCGGCCGCCGCCGGGGTGGGGCTCGCCGACGCGTTCCCCGGCGCTCTCCCCCACGAGGAGGTGCGGACCCTCTACCGCCGGGGCGCCGTCTTCTGCCTCCCTTGCGTGGTCGCTTCCACCGGTGACCGTGACGGCCTCCCGACCTCGGTGCTGGAGGCGATGGCTCTCGGCGTGCCGGTCGTGACGACCGGCGTGAACGGGCTCCCCGACGCCGTCATCGACGGCGAGACGGGGCTCGTCGTCCCGGAGCATGATCCCCCGGCGCTCGCAGACGCGCTCGAGCGCCTCCTCACGAGTCCCGAACTGGCGCAGCGTCTCGCCGAACAGGGCCGTCGCCATGTCGAGCGCGCGTTCTCGCTCGAGCGGAGCGTCTCGCTCCTGCGCTCGTTCTTCCCGCAACCGGTCTGATGCGCCTCGCCTGCCTGTCCACCGACCCCGGAATCGCCTACGGCGGCGCCAAGGGCGCGTCCGTTCACCTCGCCGAGATCCTGGGCGCGCTCGCAGGCGAAGGCGCCGAGGTCCTCCTGCTCGTGAGCGGCGTCGCGCCGGAGGCGCCGCCGCCTGCTGGAGTGACTGTCGAGCCCCTTCCCGGGCGGCGCAAGGGGGCTCCCGCGGAGGAGTTGCTCGCCGTCGAAGCGGTGCTCGCCGCGTGGCTCGAGGAGCGGCTGCGGCGCTTCGACGCGGACGCGCTGTACGAGCGCGTCGCCCTCTACTCCTCGGCCGGATCGAAGGCCGCGCGGGCGCTCGGGGTCCCCCACCTGCTCGAGCTCAACGCACCCCTTCCCGAGGAGGCCGCGCGCTTTCGCCGGCTCGACCGACCCGAGGACGCCGACCGCCTCGAGCGTGAGACGCTCGCCGGCGCCGATCTCGTCCTCCCCGTCTCGAGCCCGCTCGTCGAGTACGCGTCGTCCCGCGGCGCACGGCGCGTCGAGCTCATGCCGAACGCCGTCGCACTCGACCGCTTCGCCGACCTGCCGCCGAGGAGCGATGACGACCAGGTCGTCGCCGTCTTCTCCGGCGCGCTCCGCCCCTGGCACGGGATCGAGACGATCGCCGAGGCGTGGCAGCTGCTCGGCCATGCCGCTCCGCGCCTGCGTGTCATCGGCGACGGGCCCGGGCGTGACCTCATGGAGGGGATCGGCGCGGACCTGACCGGCGCAGTCCCCCACGAGCGGGTTCCCGCCCTCCTCGGGAGCGCCCACATCGGTCTCGCCCCGTACTCGGCCGACGCCCCGAGCTACTTCTCGCCGCTCAAGCTGTTCGAGTATCTCGCCGCCGGCCTGGCGGTGGTCGCGGCGGACATCCCCGGCGTTCGCGACGTCGTGGGAGACGACGGCGCGGCGCTGATCCCGCCCGGCGACGCCGAGCTGCTCGCCCACGCCGTTGCCGCGCTCACGCAGAGCGAGCGCGAACGCGGCCGACTCAGCAGAGCGGCCCTCTCGCTCGCCGAGGAACACACCTGGTACCGGCGAGCTCAGCGCATCCTCGACGCCGTGGCGGAGCTCTCGCAGCGTGAGGCGGCGCCGGCATGAGAGGGAAGAAGGCGGGCGGCCCTCCCGGGACCATCAGGATCCTCTGGCCGTTCATCCGCCGGGAATGGCTCGCGCTCTCCATCGCCACGATTGCGACGTGCGCGCTCGTCGTCGCGGAGCTCGCCGCCCCGTGGCCGCTGCAAAGGGCAATCGACTACCTTGCTCCGAACGCGGGCGCCGAGCCCCCCGTCGAGCCGCAGCCCGCGAACCAGCGCCCGCAGGGTCAGGCCGCACAGCGCGGTCCCCGCCTCGAACGGGACGCTCGCGGCCGGCCCGTCCTGATCGTCCCGCAGCCGGGGGCGACGCTGCAGCGGGAGCAAGGCGAGCCGATCGAGCTGCAGCCGGGTGATTACCGCGTGCAGCCTCTGCAGGAGGCAGACGACGTGTCGTTCAGTTATCTGGCGCTCCTCGGGGCCGCCGTACTCGCGATCGCTCTTTTCGGCGCACTTGCGAGCTACCAGTCCGACCTCCGCCTCCTGGTCGCCGGCGAGCGGATCATCCACGAGCTCCGGCTGGCGACGTACGCCCAGCTCCAACGCTTGCGCATCTCCTTCCACCACCGTACGCCCACGGGCGACCTCGTCACACGCGTGACCGCCGACCAGGACGCGATCGGGGAGGCGTTCGCCAACTCGCTCGGGAAGTTCGTGGCGGCGATTCTGCTGCTGATCGGCTACATCGCCGTGACCTTCACCCTCGATCCGCTCATGGTCCTCGTCGCGTTCTCCGTGGCGCCGTTCCTCGCGCTGTTCAGCGCCTGGTTCAGGCGCCGCCAGCGGGAGGCGTCGAAAAAGCAGCGAAAGCAAGAGGGCGAGGTCGCGTCGCTCAGCGGCGAGGTGCTGGGCGCGATGCGGGAAGTCCAGGCCTTCGGCTCCGAGGAGTTCGAGCAGGCGCGTCTCCGGGCGATCAGCGAGCTGCGCCAGCGCGCGGGCATCGTGTCGGCCAAGATCGAGGCGCGCTTCACCGGCGTCATCGACGTGACGGGCGCGATCGCCGTCGGCCTGGCGCTGGCCGTGGGCGTGTGGCGGGTCACGGGCGGGCACCTGACGATCGGCGAGCTGGCCGTCGTGGTCGCGTATGCGAGCCGCCTCTACAGGCCGCTCAGCACGATGGCCAAGCACGGGAGCAAGATCTCCAAGGCGCTGGCGCGCGGCGACCGCATCGCCGAGATCCTGGGGGCTGACGAGGTGCTCGAGGAACGGCCGAACGCCCACAAGGGCCCTCGCGCGACGGGCGAGATCCAGTTCGACCGCGTCGTGTTCGGGTACACGCCCGAGCGCGTCTCCCTGCACGGGGTCTCGTTCCTCGTCCCGGCCGGCCAGCGGGTGGCGATCATCGGGCGGTCCGGCGCCGGGAAGTCGACGGTCGCCGCGCTCGTCGCCCGCTTCTACGACCCGCAGGAGGGAACCGTCCTGCTCGACGGGCGCGACATCCGGGACTGCTCGCTCCGCTGGCTGCGGACGCAGGTCGGCCTCGTCCTCCAGGAGAGCGTCCTCTTCACGGGAACGATTGCCGAGAACATCGCCTACGGGATCAAGGACGCCGACCGGGAAGCCGTCGTCGAAGCGGCGAAGGCCGCGGGCGCGCACGACTTCATCTCGGAGATGCCGGACGGCTACGACGCGCTGATCGGCCAGCGGGGCGTCGGGCTCTCCGGGGGGCAGCGGCAGCGGATCGCGATCGCGCGCATGATCCTGCGGAACCCGTCGATCCTCGTGCTCGACGAGCCGACGACCGGCCTCGACCTCCAGAGCGAGGCAGAGGTCATGCAGGGGCTCGAGACGCTCATGCGGGGAAGGACGACGCTGATGATCACGCACTCGCCGGCGCTCACACGCACCGCCCACCGCGTGATCGAGATCGAGGCCGGCGAGATCGCGCGGCAGGGGAGCCCGGCCGAGCTCGCCGCCGAGCTGCGCAGCATCCGGCGTGCCGAGGCGGCCGAGACGGCCGCCTCCGGCCGCGTCGCGCCCCCGCCGGACCCCGCGCTTCCGCAGCTCGAGCGGCTACTCGATCCCGAGGAGATGGCGCCCGTGCTCCAGCGTTCACTCGGCCGAGAGGCACCGCCTCCGGAGATCCGAGTCCGCTACCTCCGGTACCGGCCGCGGAGGAACCTCGTCGTGCACTACGACGTGGCGCTCGGCGGGAGGCTCCACGATGCCGTCGCCATCGCCGCGGCGGAGCGCGATCTCGCTCGGTGGGTCGCGGAACCGACGTACCGGCAGCTCGCTGACATGGCGAACGGCCGCGCGCCCGCGCTCGATGCGTTGAGCTACGCCCCGGACGTCGCGGCGATGATCCAGTGGCTGCCGCTCGACATCAGCATGCCGGCGCTCGCTCACGATCCCACCCAGCTCCGGCTGCGGCTGCAGGCGGCCGGCGTCGAGATCGCGGCAACCGGTGAGGACCCTCGGCTCCTCGCCTACGAGCCGCGGCGCCGGGCCGTGCTTCGTCTCGACGGCCACGTCGTCAAGATCTACGCAGAGGAGCGTGAGTTCGCCGCCGCGGTCGCGGCGCTCGGGCGGGCGGACAGCCTCGTGGGGGTGCGGACGGCGAGGCGCGAGGGAGCCCTGGACGAGCTGCAGCTCACCTGCGAGGCGCTGCTTCCGGGGGACGAAGCACACGCGCTGCGAGACGCAGCCGCGGCGGGATCGATCCTGGCGGCGCTCCATGCCTC
>JBOHAJ010000232.1:0-6070 GCA_050697715.1 Gaiellaceae bacterium | reverse complement strand
GTCCAGTCGAGCGACTCGGTGCAGGCGGCGACGGGCGGGGCGCTGGCCGCACTGCTGGAGCTCCCGAGCGTGGCCGTCGTGACGAAGGTGTCGCTCGACGGCGGCACCGCGACGGTGCACCGCGAGCTCGAAGGCGGCCTCGTGGACGTGGTCGAGGTGGACACGCCCTGCCTGCTCACGATCCAGACGGGCATCAACGAGCCTCGCTACGCCACGCTCCGTGCGATTAAGGCGGCGGAGCAGAAGGAGATCGACGTCCGCGAGCCGGGCGAGCTGGGCGAGCCCGCCTACCGGGTGCGGCGCATGTTCGTGCCGCCGAAGGGGGAAGGCGCGGAGATGCTCGACGGGAGTCCAGCGAACGTTGCCCAGCGGATCAAGGAGATCGTCGAGGAGAGGCTCAAGTGACCATGCCTGGGGCCGCCGCGGTCCTCCCTCCGCTTCGAGCGTATCGCGGCGGAGCGCATACGTGGCGCGCGGACTGCGCAAGAAGTGCCACAGAAAGAAGCCGCGAATGAGCATCCTCGTCGTCGCCGAGCACCTGCAGGGCGAGCTCCGCCCCGTCACGCTCGAGCTCGTGAGCGCGGCGCAGGAGCTGGGCGGTCCGGTGGCCGTCGCCGTCCTCGCCAGGGACCCACCCGCCCTCGCGGACTCCGTGAACGTCGCCGGCGTGGACGAGATCGTCCAGGTCGCAGTCGAGCCGGAGGAATTCGAGAACGACGTGTACCAGACCGCCCTCGAGGCGCTCATCGCGGAGCGGAAGCCCGATGTCGTCCTCCTCGGGTTCACCGTGAACTCCATCGGCTACGGCCCGGCCGTCGCGGCGAAGCTCGGGCTGGGGTTCGCCTCGGACGTCTTTTCACTCCGCGACGACGGCGGCGCCCTCGTCGCAGAAAGGGCGTTCTACGGGGCCAAGGTCCACGCGGAGGTGGAATTTCCCGGACACGAGACCGTGCTGCTCATGCTCCGGCCGACGGTCTGGCCTCCGGCCGCGGGATCGGGGAGCGCGAGCGTCATTGATTTCTCTCCGCCCGCCGCGACATCGCGAGCGCGCCACCGGGAGTTCGTCGAGGTCGAGGCCGGGGACGTGGACATCACCACCGCCGACTTCCTCCTCTCCGTCGGTCGCGGGATCGGCGAGAAGGACAACCTGCCCCAGTTCGAGGAGCTGGCAGAGCGGATGGGCGCCACCCTCTCCGTCTCGCGCCCGATCGTGGACGCCGGCTGGATGCCGAATGCACGCCAGGTCGGGCAGTCGGGGAAGACGGTTCAGCCCAAGATCTACCTCGCCCTCGGCATCTCCGGCGCCGTGCAGCACCTCGCCGGCATGAAGACCAGCGGGACGATCATCGCCGTCAACAGCGACCCGGAGGCGGCGATCTTCAACGTCGCCCACTACGGCGCCGTTGCCGATCTCTTCGAGGTCGCGGAAGAGCTCGAGAAGCTTTTCTGATGCCCTTCCCTCTGGGGGCCGAGGAGACGCGCGAGACCTTCGACGGTCTCCCCACCTGGGCGGTCGTCCTCTGGTACGCGCTCATCGGGGTTTCTGTCGCGATCTTCCTCTTCGGCGTCGCTCGGCTGGTGCTCAAGTACCGGCGCGGCCGGGGCGCCACGGCGATCGGAAGCCCGGTCGAGCGCGCCGTGCGCGCAGCGCAGATCATCCTCACGCACGCGTGGATCCGTAGGCGCGACCCGCTCTCGGGCCTCGCGCACCTGCTCGTCTTCTACGGCTTCGTCGTCCTCTTCATCGGGACGGCGATCCTCGCGTTCCAGGACGACGTCGCGGAGCCGGTCTTCGGCTTCGACTTCTGGAAGGGCTGGTTCTACCTCGGCTATTCCTTCTTCCTCGACGTCTTCGGGGCCGCTCTCATCGTCGGCCTCACCGTCTTCGCGGTCAAGCGCGGGCTTCTCCGCCCCTTCCGCCTCGACTACTGGCGTCCGGTCTCGCCGGTCGAGGCGTTGGCCGGCGAGGCGCGCGTCTACCGAATAGGCGACTGGGCCTTCCTCGGCAGCCTCTTCTTCCTCGCCCTCTCGGGTTTCCTTCTCGAGGCCTTCCGGATCGCGGCCGACGACCCGGACTTCGAGGTCTGGTCTCCCTGCGGCTGGCTCGTCGGCCACGGCTTCATCGCGCTCGGCTTCGAGGGGACGACGGCCGATGCTGCGCGAGCAGTGGACTGGTGGGTGCACGGCGTCTTCGCGCTCTTCTGGGTCTCCTCGATCCCGTTCACGAAGGCCGTGCACATCCTCGCCGGCCCCGCAGGGGTCGCCGTCAAGGACGACCGTGCGGGAAACCGGCTCGCGCCACTTCCGGCGGACGCGAAACCCGAGGAGGTCGGCTACGCCTTCATCGACGCCCTCTCCCCGAAGCATCTCCTCGACCTCGACGCCTGCACGAAGTGCGGCAAGTGCCACGCGGCCTGCCCCGCGACAGCCTCCGGCTACCCGCTTTCGCCCCGCGACCTCGTCCTCGACCTGCGCGAGGTGGCAGAGGGAGCTTTCGGGAACCGTGCAGCCCTCGGCATCTCCCCCCTGTTCCCGGAGCATGCCGAGATCCTCCGGACGATCAAGCCGGAGACGCTCTGGTCGTGCATGCAGTGCATGGCCTGCGTCGAGATCTGTCCCGTCGGCATCGAGCACGTCCCGATCATCAATCAGATGCGGCGCGCCCTCGTCGAGCGGGGCGACATGGACGCGCAGCTCCAGCAGACGCTCGAGACCGTCTACACCTCGGGGAACTCGTTCGGCGAGCCGAAGCGAAAACGCGGACGCTGGGCGAGGGACCTCGAGTTCTCGGTCAAGGACATCCGCAAGGAGCCCGCAGACGTGCTCTGGTTCGTCGGCGACTACGCGTCCTTCGACCCCCGCAACCAGAAGGTGACGCAGATGCTCGCGCGCATCCTGCACGCGGCTCGGGTCGACTTCGGGATCCTCTACGACGCCGAGCGCACGGCGGGGAACGACGTCAGACGCGCGGGCGAGGAGGGCCTCTGGAGCTCGCTCGCGGAGGAGAACGTCGCCACGATCTCGGCCTGCCGCTTCCGGCGGATCCTCACCTCCGATCCCCACAGCTTCAACACGCTCCGCAACGAGTACCCGCAGCTCGGCGGCAGCTGGCCGGTCGTCCATCACACGCAGCTGCTCGTCGAGCTCCTCGAGTCCGCCCGGCTCCGGCCGCGCAAGGGGCTCGGCTACCGCGTCACCTACCACGACCCGTGCACGCTCGGCCGCTTCAACGGCGTCTACGAGGAGCCACGTCAGGTGCTCGCCGCCATCGGCTGCGACCTCGTCGAGATGCCGCGCAACCGCGACAACTCCTTCTGCTGCGGCGCGGGCGGAGGCCGGATCTGGATGAAGGAGCTGCGCGAGGAAGGCGCGCAACGCCCGAGCGAGAACCGGATCGACGAGGCGGTCGCCCTGGGCGCTCTCGACTACTTCGTGGTCGCGTGCCCGAAGGATGTGACGATGTACGAGGACGCGATCAAGACCTCCGGCCACCAGGGCGAGATCGAGCTCAAGGAGCTCACCGAGCTCGTGCTCGAGTCGCTCGCCCTGGCAACGTAGACAGAGTCGAACTCCTCACAGAACTCTCATCCGACCCTCATGGTGCTCTCATCTGCCTGAGGCATCCTTGCGGCATGAAGATCCTGGCCGAACGCGAGACCGACGGAATTCTCGTCCGGCTCTTCTGGGACGAGTCGGCCGAGCCCGGCGACGACCTTATCCTCCGTTACCGGGACCAGCGGCGAAGGCGCTCCTTCACCGCGCGCCCGCCCCGCGAGCGCGCGCTGCACGCCTTCTACCACCCGAACGCGTACGCACCTGCCGGCCTTCCCGACGCCGCATAGGGAGAGATCCGGCTCGACGAGGCCGTCGCCCTGGCCGGAAATCGACTACCTCGGCGGCTGCCCGAGGAAATGAACGAGGCGCGCCGCGCCCGCAAGGCAGAGGGGCGGCGACATCGCCGCCCCTCTACGCTTTTGCTGCGGGAGCGCAGCTTGTCGAGAGCGTTCCCTCAGAAGGTGCCGGGGAAGCTCTTGGAGATGTTGTTGGTCTCGTCCGTGACCGTGACGTCCGTGAACGCGACCGTCATCGGCGGGCTGCACTCCGGCTGGAACGTCGCAGTCACCGTGAGGGTGAACTCGGCCTTGCCGTTTTGCACCGGGAAGTCGCCCTCGGCCGAGACGCTCTCCTTGTTCACCGCCTTCGGATGATGGCCGCCCGGGTTGATGCACAGAGCCGTCGCGCTGAGCACGACGTGGACCTGCGCCTCGTCGCCGAGACCCGCCTCCTTGCCGGACACGGTCAAGCTGTCGTCCGAGCGAGTGATGGTGAACGCGTTGTTGATGAAGTGCGGGCTTCCTGCCCATGCAGCGGGCACCGCAATGGCCGCTGTTGCCAGCGCCAGCACCGCCAGAAGCAACAGGCGACGCATTCGAACCTCCTTCGAAATGTCAGTGGACGCCGGAGGAGAGGCAGCCCGAAGGCCGCGCACACCGGGCTCCTCGCAGTTTGGGCTCACCCATCTGGGTGAACTGGGTTCAGCGGGTAATCCGGCCCCGCTGCATCAGTAGACTCAGCCGCTTGGCACCACCTCCCTCTTCCGTCGTCTCGCGCGGCGGGCAAACCGAGGTCGGTGCAGCAGCCCCGCCCCACGCTTCCCGTGGGGTGGGGCTCCTTCTTCCTCCGCAGCAAACGTGAGGGTACGGCCGTCCTCCTGCTCCTGTGGACAGAGTCCCAGGGCCCGTGGATTGTCTCGCCATGTGCGAGTAGTTGCAAGCCACTTTGTCCCACGTGCACCAAAAAATCCGCAAAATGCACACTTCTGATTGCGGGCCGTGCGGCCAGCGCCGCGCCTGGGACTGCATCGAATGCCGAGATGGTTGACGCCGACGGCGTGGTCCTTGACCTGGAGGCGCGAGTACTCGACCCGCGGACGCGAGGCAAGTCAGAATCCGCGGGACCGGAGCGACCGACAAGGAGGGCCCCGTGAGCAAGGAGACGGCGTTCTACCCGCGCCTGCAGGCGCTGACGGACGAGTGGATGGACCTCTTCGGCTATTGGGCGCCCATGGAGGTCACCGACACGCAGGAGGAGTACCGGGCCGTCCGGGAGACCGCCGGGCTCATGGACTTCACCATGCTCCGGAAGATCGACATCGAGGGCGAGGGGGCGCTCGAGCTCGTCAACTCTGTCGTCACGCGGGACGTCTCCGGACTCACGCCGGGCCGCATCGCCTACGGGGCGCTCACGGACGAGGACGGGAAGATGGTGGACGACTGCACGGCGATGATGCGCGCGAGCGACCGCGTCCGCTTCTGCGGCGCGAACGACCGCGACTTCGAGATCTTCTTGCAGAAGGCGGAGGGAAGGGGCATCACCGTGCGCGAGTTCACGGACGTGATGCCCCACGTGTGCCTCCAGGGGCCGAAGAGCCGCGAGATCCTCCAGGCGGTCGCGAACCAGGACCTCTCGAATGACGTCTTTCCCTACTACACGTTCCGCGAGGACGTCGAGATTGCCGGCGTGCCGGTCTACATGACGCGCCTCGGCTACACGGCGGAGCTCGGCTTCGAGCTCTGGGTGGACGTCGACCGGGCGCTCGAGCTCTGGGACAAGCTGCTCGAGGCGGGTGAGCCGCACGGGATGAAGCTGATCGGCATGGTCGCGCTCGACCTCTTTCGCATCGAGGGCGGCTTCATCATCGGCGGCGTCGAGTACGACCCGACGGTCTCTCCCTACGAGTGCGGGCTCGGCTGGTCGGTGGACCTCGACAAGGGCGACTTCCAGGGGAGGGAGGCGCTCGCCCGCGACAAAGAGACGACGCAGCTCCGGCTCGCGAGCGTGGTCCTCGAACGGGGTGGGGACGAGGCGAGCGGCGGGTCGATCTGGGTCGACGGCGACGAGGTCGGTCTCGTGACCCAGGCGGTCGTCTCCCCGTACCTCGGCGGCAAGACCCTCGGGCTCGCCAAGGTGCGCAAGGACCTCAAGGAGCCCGGCCGGGCGGTCGAGGTGCAGATCGGCGACGAGCGGATCGCGGGCGAGGTCGTCAGCCATCCGGTGTACGACCCTGAGC
>JBOHAJ010000231.1:0-6432 GCA_050697715.1 Gaiellaceae bacterium | reverse complement strand
GGACTGAGGCCCACAAGAAGCTTGTCTGGGTCGTCATCGACGGGCTCACCCCCGCGATGCTCGATCGCGGCCTCGACGAAGGCCGGCTGGAAGCGCTCGCGTTCCTCCGGGACTCGGGCTGGGCGGGCACCGGCACGACGGTCTTTCCCTCGCTCACGCCTGTCTGCCTGACGTCCATCGCAACCGGCGCCTTCCCGGACGTCCACCACATCCCGCACCTCGTCTGGTGGCATCGCGGGGAGAGGCGGCTCGTCGAGTACGGCTCCTCCTTCTCGGCCATGCGCGCGGCAGGCGCCCGCCGCGCGATCCGGGACACGATCTTCGGCATGAACCACGAGCACCTCTCCACCGGCGCGACGACGGTGTTCGAGGCGCTCGAGGACGCCGGCGGCGTGGCCGCGGCGATCAACTTCACCTGTTACCGCGGGCGCACCCGCCATGCCATCCGGCTTCCCGCCCTCGCGCGGCGCAACCGTTGGTACGAGGCCGCCTACGGGCCGAAGCGCTTCTTCTTCTTCAACCTCTTCGAGTCGGACGCGACCGGAGCGCCGCTCGCGATCCGCTCGCGCCTCGACGGCTCCATCGACGCATACGCGGCTGCTGTGGGCGGCTGGCTCGTGACGCGCGACGGCTTCGATCTCCTCGTCTTCTACCTCCCGGACTTCGACTACGCCTCCCACCTCGCCGGGCCGGCGGGGGCGCTCGACGCCCTCGAGCGCTCGGACCGAGCGCTCGCCCGGCTCATGGATGCAGCCGGCGGCTTCGACGAGTTCCTGGAGCGCTACGCAGTCGTCGTCTGCTCCGACCACGGCCAGACGGAGATCGAGCGTCTCCTTCGTCTGCAAGACGCCTTTCCCGACGCGGGCGTCGTCGTCGCCGCCTCGAACCGGGCCGGGATGCTCTACCGGCTTCCGGGCTGTCGCGAGCGGTCGCGTGCGCTGGCCGAGCGGCTGGACGACGAGCCGGGGGCGGACGTCGTCCTCTTCGGGGAGGACGGGGCTGCGGTCGCGCGACGCGGCGGCGCCGAGCTTCGGTTTGCGCCCGAGAGCGGGGGCTGGCGGCTGGAGGGCGACTCCGCCGTGCTTGACGGGGAGGCCTATCCGAACGGGCTCGAGCGGGCTTGGCGGGCGCTCGCTTGCCCCAACGCGGGGGAGGTGCTCGTCTCGGCGACCCAGGGCTGGGAGCTCACCGATCTCGGCGGCCGCCATCACCTCGGCGGCGGGAGTCACGGCTCGCTCCTCGCCGGAGACTCGACGGTGCCGCTGATCGCCGCCGGCTTCGACCATCCTCCCTTTCCGCCCGATCCGAGCGTGACCGACCTCGCTCCGCTCGCGCTCGCCCACTTCGGGCTGGAGCCTCCCGCCTCCATGCGGTGGGCCCATGAGGCGGCGCACGCCTGACTTCGAGACCGCGCGGGCCGACATGGTCGCGGCGCAGCTCGAGGCCCGCGGGATCGAGGACGCGAGGGTGCTCGAGGCGATGCTTCGCGTCCCGCGGGAGGCCTTCGTGCCGGAGGACGACCGCCGCCTGGCCTACGCGGACATGCCCCTTCGCATCGGCTTCGGGCAAACGATCTCCCAGCCCTACATGGTCGCACTCATCTGCCAGGAAGCGGGCGTGCGGCCCGGGAGTCGCGTGCTCGACATCGGCACCGGCTCCGGCTACCAGGCGGCCGTGCTCGCCGAGCTCGCTGGGGACGAGGGCGAGGTGCACACGATCGAGCGCATCCCCGAGCTCGCCGTCCTGGCGCGGCGCAACCTCGAGGCGGCCGGCTACGACCGCGTGACCGTGCACGTCGGGGACGGGTCGCTCGGGCTACCCGAGCACGCGCCCTACGACGCGATCACCGTCGCCGCGGCGGCCCCCGGGATGCCGGCGACCCTCTACGATCAGCTTCGGCCGGGGGGGCGACTGGTCGTGCCCGTCGGCGATCGGGTGGGCCAGCGGCTGGAGATCATCGTGCGCAGCCCCGAAGGGCCCGCCGTGAGCCGCTCCGTGCCCTGCCGCTTCGTCCCGCTCGTCGGCAAGGAGGGCTACTAAGGGCTCGATTCGAGTTGGGGGCACCGTCCGATCCCGCGGGATAGGGTCACGCCCCATGAGAAGCCGAAACGCGGTCTGGATCAACTTCGTCTTCGCGAGCGTCGTCGTCGTCGGCGTCTTCGTGCAGGTGTACCTGATCACGGCGTATTTCACGGGTGCAGGCGAGGGAGCGCTCGACGCCCATGGGTTCGTCGGCGGCATCCTCATCCACGCGTCCGAGGCGATCGTCTTCCTCTCGGCGCTCGTCGCCTTCTGGCGCAACTGGACCTGGATCGGGTTCAACTTCTGGCTCCTCCTGCTGGGGACGGCGCAGATCTTCCTGTCGCCTCCCGACGAGGATCCGTCGAGCGGCTGGGTCCACGGCCTGCACGGCCTGTTCGCGTTGTTCGTGCTCGTGACTGCGGTCGTGATCGCTCACCGCGCCATGCGTCTGCTGGGGCTGAGGCGGGACGCCGGCTCGGAGCTCCGCTCCCGCCCGACGCCGCCGGCCTAGACTTCGCCGCAGAGCGCCTCGACCGGGACCGCCCGTCGCCCGGCGACTAACCTTCCGGCGGTGGCGACCGGACCCGAGGCGACGGGCTCCCGCACGGCGGCGTTCACCGACGCGGCCGTCGTCGCGCTGCGCCGGCCGGGGAACTGGTACCAGCTCGCCAAGTTCTGCCTGGTCGGCGCAAGCGGCTACGCCGTCAACCTGGCGGTGTACGCGACGCTACTCCACGTGGGCGTCCACTACCTCCTGGCCGCGGTGTGCTCCTTTCTCGTCGCCGTCACGAACAACTACACCTGGAACCGCCTCTGGACCTTCCGCCGGCAGCGAGGCCACCTCGTCTTCCAGGGCTTCCGGTTCCTCGCCGTCTCGACGATCGCGCTCGCCGCCAACCTCGCGTTCCTGAGCGCGCTCGTCGCGCTCGGCGTGCCCAAGCTGCCCGCGCAGGCCGTGGCGATCGCGCTCGTCACGCCCTGGAACTTCGTCGCCAACAAGCTCTGGAGCTTCCGACGACGACGCGTGCGCCATTACTAGCCCTCGCCGGGCTCGCCGTCCTCGTTCTTGCGGCGCCCGCGGTCGCCGCGCAGACGGCGCCGGTCTACGACTCGCGCGGCAACCTGATCGGCACGCCGTTCGTCCCCCAGGAGAAGCCGGCGGAGCCGCGGCTGAGCGAGGACGAGGCGCTCGAAGCCGCGCTCCGGCATCCGAAGATCGCGGACTGGCTCGACCGCTACCCCGAGAGGTCGCTGACGACGCAGGCCGACTTCGACGACGGCGAGGGCGCCTGGGACGTGAAGGTCTGGTCCTCGCTCCCCGAGGCGGGGCAGATCGTCGAGGCGAAGGTCGACGACGCGAGCCTGCGGGTGACGGAGGCGTGGGCTGGCCCGCAGGTGGCGTGGAAGATGGCCCGCGGCTACGACGGGGCCTTCGGTCGCAAGATCAACGAGCTCTGGATCTGGCTGCCCCTCTGCGCGCTCTTCCTGGTCGGGCTCGCCGACTGGCGGCGGCCCGTCTCGCTCCGCAACCTCGATCTCCTCGTCCTCCTCTCCTTCAGCGTCTCGCTCTGGTTCTTCAACGAGGGGAAGGTCTTCACGGCGATGCCGCTGGCGTACCCGCCGATGGCGTACCTGCTCGGCCGGCTGGCCTGGGTCGGGTGGCGCGGGCGTGGGAGCCCGGCACGGCCGCTCTGGCCCGTGTGGCTGCTGCTGGCGGCCACGGTCTTCCTCACCGGCTTTCGCGTCGGCCTCAACCTGCAGGCGTCCAACGTGATCGACGTCGGCCTGTCGGGGGTGATCGGTGCCCAGCGGATCGTCGAGGACGGGGAAATGCCCTATGGGCACATGCCGACCGACGAGGGGAAGGAGTGCGGGCTCCCGGACGCGGACGGATACGTCCGCGAGCGCATCCAGACGAACGGGCGCTGCGAGGTGGCGAACGGACGCGGGGACACGTACGGGCCGGTGAGCTACCTCGCCTACGTGCCCGGCCTCCTCGTGCACGGCTGGAGCGCGAAGTGGGACGACCTGCCGGCGGCGCACTTCACCTCGATCCTCTTCGACGTCGTCGCCCTCGTCGGGATGGGCGCGCTCGGGCTGCGCTTCGGCGGGGCGCGACTGGGCGCGACGCTCGCCTTCGCCTGGGCCGCCTACCCCTTCACGCAGTACGTGTCCAGCTCGAACACGAACGACGCGATCATGCCCGCCTTTCTCGTCTGGGGGCTCGTCCTCGCCGCCTCGCCGCCCGCCCGTGGGCTCCTCGTGGGGCTCGCCGGGTGGACGAAGTTCGCCGCCCTCCTGCTCGTGCCGCTCTGGGCCTCGTACCCCAGCGCGTTTCGCCGCCCTGCGGAGAAGCTGCTCTTCGCCGGCGGGCTCCTCCTCGCGGCCGCGCTGGGCTTCTGGATCCTCTTCCTCGAGCCGGATCCGCTGCATGCCGCCCGCGTCTTCTGGGACCGGACCTTCGGCTGGCAGCTCTCGCGTCCCTCGCCCTTCTCCATCTGGGACTGGGACGAGTACCCCGGCTTCCCGGACCTGCACGTAGCTCAGACCGTGCTGAAGGTGCTCCTGCTCGTCGCGGCCGTGGCCGCCGCATTCGTCCCGCGACGAAAGAACGCGCTCCAGCTCGCCGCGCTCTCCGGTGCGATCATCATCGGCTTCGAGGCCGTGCTGACGCACTGGTTCTACCTCTACATCCCGTGGTTCTTCCCCTTCGCCGCCTTCGCCCTCCTCGCACCCGCGGCCGTGCGCGTGCGCGAGCGGGAGGCGGTGCCCGAGGGTGAGCCTCCGCTCCGAGAGCTCGTACCGGCCCGCTGAGGTCGGGCAGGCCCTGCTCGCCGCGGCCTTCGGGCTTGCGTGCCTGGGGGCCACGTGGGTCGCGCTGCACCTGTCCTTCTTCGACCGCTTCCAGATCATCGACACGCCCGTCTACCAGGGGTACGGGGAGGGGATCGCCGACGGGCAGGTTCCGTACCGCGACTTCGCGCTCGAGTACCCGCCGGGCGCGCTTCCGTTCTTCTGGGCGCCCACGCTGGCGCCCGCCGACCACTACGAGACGGTCTTCGAGCTTCTCATGCTGGGCTGCGCGGCGGCCGCGGTGCTGTGCTTCGCGCTCGCGCTGTCCGCGCTCGGCGCCTCGTCCGCGAGGCTGTACGGCGCCGCGGCCTTCGCCGGGCTCGCACCGCTCGCGCTCGGCTCGGTCGTGCTCACGCGCTACGACCTCTGGCCGGCGGCGTTGACCGCCGCGGCGTTGGCGGCGCTCGTCTCCGGCCGGGAGGGAATCGGCATGGCCGCCCTCGGGTTGGGGACGGCTGCGAAGCTCTACCCCGCCGTGCTCGTGCCGGTGGCGCTCGCGTTCGTCTGGAGGCGGCGGGGCGGACGGGCGGCGGCCTGGGCACTCGGGGCCTTCCTGGCTGTGGTCGCGCTCGTCGTCGCTCCCTTCGCCGTCGTCGCCCCTGAAGGCCTCGTCGACAGCGTCGAGCGCCAGTTGGGCCGCCCTCTGCAGGTCGAGAGCCTCGGGGCGTCGCTGCTCCTCGCTGCCCACCAGCTCGGGGCGTACGCCCCGACGATCGTGTCCACGCACGGCTCGCAGAACCTGGCCGGCACGCTGCCGGACGCGCTCGCCGCCGCGCAGACGGTCCTCCAGGCCGCCGCCCTCGTCGTTGTTTGGATCCTTGCGGCGGCGCGACCGTTGTCGCGGGAGCGTCTGCTCGCCGCTTCGGCGGCGTCCGTCGTCGCCTTCGTCGCCTTCGGGAAGGTGCTCTCGCCCCAGTTCCTGATCTGGCTGATCCCCCTGGTGCCGCTCGTCGGAGGCGGGGCGGGCCTCGCGGCGGCGGGGTTGCTCGGCGCGGCGCTCGTGACGACGCACCTCTGGTTCCCGTTCAACTACTGGGAGGTGGTGGCCCTCGAGTCCGTTGGCTGGCTCGTGGTCGTGCGCGACCTTCTGCTCCTCGCGCTCTTCGGGGTGCTCGCCGTCGCTACGGCACGGGGACCCGGAGCGCCTCGCAGCGTGTAGCCCGACCGTCCTCGCCGCACTCGACGAGGACGCCTTCGATGCGCACGTCGCCCTCGGCGGGGTGGAAGCGCACGGGCATCCCGGTCCGCATCCGCTGGATCGCGAGCTCCGCGCGGACGCCGATGACCGAGTCGTGAGGCCCGGTCATGCCCGCGTCTGTGATCGCCGCGGTCCCGCCCGGGAGGACGCGCGCGTCGTTCGTCTGCACGTGCGTGTGCGTGCCGATCACGGCGGTGACCCTGCCGTCGAGCATCGAGGCGAGGGCGATCTTCTCGCTCGTCGCCTCCGCGTGAAAGTCGACGTGGATGATCGGGGTCTGCGCCGCGGCCTCCTCGACCAGCGCGTCGGCGACCCGGAAGGGATGGATGGGCGTTTGCAGGAAGAGCTGGCCCTGGAGG
>JBOHAJ010000230.1:0-3258 GCA_050697715.1 Gaiellaceae bacterium | reverse complement strand
CGTTCGGGTTGATGTTCACGGGCAGCTCCACGTGCAGGATCGCCCTGTTGGCCGTCGACTGGGCCGTGTACTGGAAGGCGTTGGCGGCCGTGAGGTAGTCGGCGATGCTCGTCGTGGTGCTTCCGACCGTGCGCGTGAGCTCGTAGCGCTGGGTACCCGCCGACGTCATCTGGTAGTTGACGAAGGTGGCCGTCCCGCCGGCACCGGGGCAGTGGCCCGGCAGGGACACACGGATCGCGCTCGCCGTCGCAGGCGGCGGGGGCAGCGCCGAGCCGTCGAGGGCGGTGATCCCGTTCGAGCAGTGCAGCTCGCGCCTCAGCTTGTCGAGCGCGAGGCGGGCGTTCTGCTGGGCCTGGAAGCGCTTGTTCGCGTCGAGCTCGGCCTTCGCCCCGGAGGCGAAGAGCGAGGTCAGGGCCGTGACGACGGTCAGGAAGATGGCGAGGACGACGATGAGCTCGATGAGCGAGTAGCCGCTCTGGCCCCCGAAGCGCCGCAGCATGCGGGCACGCACGGTGGATGTTTGAGCGGTAATTGGGGTGCTGCCCGGGGGCGGCTGAGACCAAGGCGATCGTCGCGATCGGCCGCGGCGCGTACCTGGTAGTACGTGCAAGGGCGAGCGCGGCGAGCGACACCGCGTCTCGGGCGTCAGCCGGCAGTGCCGGAATTGCCGGTCAAGCATCTAACCCTTCTCGCTCAGAACCTCGCCGAGCGCCCGGCGCGCGACGGCCTCGCTCTTGGCGCCGAAGCCGAAGCGGCGCATGAGGGTCTCGTCGGCTCGGATCAGGATCCTGAGCGCCCTGTCGCCGTCCTGCCAGCCGAAGAGGGCGCCGGTGACGACCCAGGAGTGCTGGTAGAGCCACCAGTTCGTGAACTTCGGGGTCGGCGAGGCGACGGTGGCGGCGCGCTGCTCCACGAGCCGGGCCCGCTGCGGCAGCGGAAGCTCGTTCGCGGGCTCCCGCGGCGCGTCGGCGACGAGGAAATCCGGCTTCCGATACTTGCCCTGCGGTTCCTCGGCGGGCGCCTGCTTCTTGTCCTTCTTCGCGCGCGCGGGCTTCGGCTTCGCGGGCTTGCTCCCGAGGCGTGAGGCGAGGTAGTCGCGCATGAGCACGACGGCCGTTCCGCGGTACGGGGAGGAGTTCTCGGGGAGGCCGCGCTCCTGGTAGTCCCCGTTGCGCTGGAGGCGGACGACGACCGTGGGGGCGCCGTTGTCCACGACGCGAACGCCGGGCGCGGGGTTCTGGACGGCGACCGTATTCGCCGAGTAGCCCTTGACCGCGCCCTCCACGCGCCAGGCGAAACCGGCGTCCTGGAGGATGCCCTTCGCGAAGACGTACGCCTGCCCGCGGACCTCGGGGACGACCAGGACCTTGGGCGGCGCCTTCTTCGGCTTGGCCGCCGCCGACGGCGTCTGCTGCTGCTTCCCGCCCGCAGCGAACGTGAAGCTCGCCAGGGCGAGCAGCCAGATGAGGACGAGCGCCGCGAGGCGGGGCAGGAGCATAGTCAGACGGGCCGCCATGCCCCTCCCATCGGCACGTACGGGGGAAAAATCAAGCCCCGGTCCCCATCCCAGTGATGCTGCCGCATTGCTGGGAAGGGCACTAGCGCGTGAAGTGGATCACCTGGGGCTGCACGACGCGGAAGACGCGTGCGCCTCCGGTCGGGGTCGCCCGCTTCGGCGCAGCGAGGCTCGGCCGCTCCGGCGTCGGCGCGTCCTGCCAGCTGAACGCGCGGCCGGCGAAGGACTCGAACCAGGGCTCCTCCTGCGGGTAGGCGACCGCCGGGTCGAACGCGAGGTGCAGGTGGGGGCCGGTGGAGTTGCCCGTCGAACCGACAAGACCCACCGGGGCGCCCGCACCGAGAGCCGCGCCCGGCACGATGTGCGGCTCGAGGTACGAGAGATGGCAGTAGACGAAGACGACCCCGCTCTCCGTGCGGAGCTTGAAGCCGATGCCGCACTTGCCGTTTCCTTCGGGGTAGGAGTCCGTGACGACCGCGTCCGTGAGCGCGTAGAGCGGCGAGCCCTGCGGCGCGGCGATGTCGGCCGCGGGGTAGTCGTGGTGCGTGTGGGCGACGGAAACCCGTTCCGGGCCGCCTCCCACAGGGAAGACGTAGTCGCCGATCTCCTCGCCGCCGAAACCGCCGGCGAGCGAGGGCGAGAAGGCGGCCGCGGACTGCTCCTCGCGGAGAGCCTCGAGGGCCGCGACGGCCTCGGCCTGCTCGGCCCGAAGCCGGTCGATCCGCGCCTGGAGCGCCTCTTGGGAGGCGACGAGCCGCGCGACCCGCGCCTCGGCCCGATGGAACTCAGAGTCGGAAAGGTCGGGATTGCCCGCCCGACGTTCGGCCTGCAGGCGCTTCCAACCGAGCTCGCCGAGCCGCCCTTCGGCACGAGCGATGCCGGCCCCGGCCTCGGCGACGAGCGCGCGAGCGTCCGCCATGCGCTGCTCGAGGTCTGCGGCAGCGAAGACGAGGTCGGGCGAGCCGAATGAGAACGGGTCGTCACCGAAGAGAGCCGCGAGCTCGAGGACGTCCTCGACGTACCAGTTCGCGTGGTTGTAGGCGAAGATCGCGCGCTCGATGTCCTCGTGGGCCCCGGCCGCCGCCAGGTAGCGCGCGGCCGCAAAGACGGCGTCCTGGGGGTCCCACGGGTTCGCCACGCCGTCTCCGTCCGCATCCATCCCCCAGCGCATCCAGGTATCGGGGATGAACTGCATCCAGCCGAGCGCCCCGGCAGAGCTCGGGCCCATGTTGCCCCCGAA
This sequence comes from Gaiellaceae bacterium, assembly GCA_050697715.1. Taxonomy (GTDB): domain Bacteria; phylum Actinomycetota; class Thermoleophilia; order Gaiellales; family Gaiellaceae; genus DASQWP01. The sequence continues at coordinate 502 of JBOHAJ010000230.1, read as the reverse complement.
GTTCGACTCGATCTTGTTGATGGCGCCGAGCACCTGCCAGGGGACGCCGTAGGCGGCGCCCGCCTCCTGCCACAGCGCGACCAGCTCACCGTAGGCGAGCGTCTCCGGATGGGCGGGCGGGTTCGAGAGAGCGAAAGGGAGGACGATCGAGCTTGGCGCGTTGGGGACCTGGTAGCTCGGAAGGCTCGCTGCCGGAGCCGGCGAGACGACGCGAAAGACCTGCGCGCCGGCCGTGGGGGGCGCCGCCGTGGCCGCGAGCACGGCGAGGAGGAAGAGGAGCCGCTTCATCTAGTCGGAGGCGAGCCGCAGGCCCGGCAGGAGGGTTTCCTCGTCCACTTCGGCCACGTCCTGGGGTCTGACCCCGGGACCTGTCTCTTCGGGCTCCGCCTCTGTGGATTCTTCGACACGCTTCTGGCGCATGGCCCGCTCCACAGCGATCTCGAAGTCGTGGCGATTCGTGGCCGCGGCGGCGGCCGTCTCGAGGTCGACCACTCCGTCGACG
>JBOHAJ010000229.1:0-2501 GCA_050697715.1 Gaiellaceae bacterium | reverse complement strand
GTCCGCGACGAGATGGTCGGGGCCTACCCGCTCGACCCAGCGCTGGCCGTGGACGTCGGCGTCGGCGACGACTGGAACGAAGCGAAGAGTTGATTCCGCCCGAGCTGCGGACGGAGCGGCTTCTGCTGCGGCAGTGGCGCGAGGAAGACGCCGAACCGCTCGCCGAGATCTACGCTCAACCGGAGTTCCAGGAGCACAACGGCGTCCGCGACGCCCGGGCGCACGTGCTCCGCTTCGCGCTCGGCTGGCGCCGGGAAGGGTTCAGCCTGTGGGCGGCCGAGGAGCTCGAGAGCGGCCGCTTCATCGGCCGCATCGGGCTGATCCGCCACCACGACTGGCCCGAGGCGACGGATCCGGTCGAGGTCGGCTGGACGCTGCACCGCGATTGGTGGGCCCGTGGGCTCGCCACCGAGGGCGGTCGCGCAGCGCTCGAGTGCTGGCGGGAACACCTCGACGATCCGCAGCTCATCTCGATCACGACGCCGGCGAACCGCCGCTCGCGCGCCGTCATGGAGCGCCTGGGTCTCACCTTCCGCGGGGAGACCCACTGGCACGGCCACGACGTGATCTGGTACGCGCTCGACCGCTAGGGCGCCGAAGCGACCACACGGCGGAGCGTCTCCGCCGTCTCGGTCAGCGGCTCCCAGGCGTGCAGGGAAAGGGCGTACTCGCGCTTCCCGTCCCGCCAGCGGAAGACGAGGTGGTTTCCCATGATCCCGCCGCGCGGGTAGGGCGGCGCGAGCAGGAGCCTCCCGCGGAGCCCGTGCCAGAGAGCCGTCCCGAAGGAGAGAGCGCGGCCGCGACTCCGGTGGAGGAGCCCGTCGCGAAGCTCGGCCCGCCGTGGCTGCGGGATGTCGATTCCCTCCAGAGGGCCGAGCGGACGCCCGCCGACGAGCACGATGTGGACGAGCGCTGGCGGACGGTTCCGCTCCGGGCGCGGATATTCGCCTCCCCAGGAGAGGTTGAACGTCCGCGTGCCGCCGGGCCCGGACGGGAAGACGTGCGCCTGGTAGATCTCCGAGTCCGGGTCGAACGGCGCTTCCGGCACCTGCTGCGGGCACGCCCGCCGGAGCAGCGGCGAGCGCCGGCACGCGCGCAGCGCGTCCGGCGGAGTCGGGACGAGCTCGACCGCCGCCGGCTCCTCGGGCCCGCTCGTCGTGGGATCCTGCTCCGGCTTCGGCTCGGAGTCGCCGCACGCGGCGAGAGCGGCGAGCGTGGCCGCAGCGAGGACGAGACGCACGCTAGAAACCCCGCCAGGCGAGCTCGGCGGCCGCCGCATCCCAGCGGACGACCTCGTGCTCGCCTGTGAGGTGGTAGAAGGAGATCGTTCGGCTCTCGTCGCCGACGGCGATCCAGTTCGTGTCCGGCGACCAGGCCGCCTGGCTCCCAGGGAACGTGGCTTCGTCGTAGGAGGAGCAGCCGACGTCGAGGAGTCGAACGGTCCGCTCGAGCTCGAAGAGCGCGGCGCAGTTGTTCGGCGTGAACGAGGGCAGCCGACCTTCGAGCGCGCGAGGGAGCCTGCGCCTCAGATGGAGCCTCCCGTCCGGAAGGTAGCGCTCGATCCGGTGGCCGTTCACGACGACCGCCAGCGACCCCTCGACCCCGAAATGGACATTCGTGATCCCGCCGCGTGTTCGCAGCACGACGCGTTCCTCCACGAGCAGACGGTTCTCGACGGCGTAGGCGATTCGACCGTCCTGCGTGTATGCGGCGGGGCACTCGTTCAAGCGCCGCTTCGAGCCTCCCAGCTCGAGGTCGATGGCGACGCGACGCGAGTTGCACCAGGCGGCGCGCTGGCCGTCGGGGCTCCAGAGGAGGAAGCCGAAGAGCGCCGTCGAGATGCCGAGATTGCGCCGTGTCCGGAGCAGGTCGACGAAGCGGAACGGCACGGCGTCGCGCGTCGACTCCCCGATGCCCACGGCGACCTTCTGCGTGATCGGCGCGACCCAGAGCTCGCACGAGGAGCTCCGGACGACATTGGAGTGCTCGAAGCCGGTGGGGAGGTCGACCTCCCGCACGGCGCACGAGGGCGGGTTCGTGAAGACCAGCGAACCGCCCACGCCGGTTACGTCGGGGAACTTCTGCCGGCCCAGGAGGAGCTCCTCCTGGGAGGTCGTCGTGGGCGGAGCGGTGGTCGTCTCCTCCGTCTCTCGCGGTGTGGCAGTGCCCTCCGGGCGGAGCGCGTCCGCGACGGCGAAGCCGCCGACGAGGAGCACGGCCGTCAGGATGAGGAGATCCCGGGCCTTCATCAGTGCGTAGCTATAATGCGCGATCCCGCATGGCTCCGAACGACATCGCCACAGAACCAGAGATTCCGAAGACCGATGACGGCGTCTGGACGACCGGTCCAGACGGCGAGCTGATCCCCGACTACGACTCGACGTTCCCCATCATCAACGAGGGCGAGGTCGTGCGCGGCAAGGTCGTCCGAGTGGACAAGGACGAGGTCCTCGTGGACATCGGCTACAAGTCCGAGGGCGTCATTCCGGTCGCCGAGCTCT
>JBOHAJ010000228.1:0-5478 GCA_050697715.1 Gaiellaceae bacterium | reverse complement strand
GCGGTGCTCCTGCCGCCGGTCGCCGCTGCGGGCGGCGTCAGGGCGGGGCTCCTCGCCCTGGCCGCCGGCTGTGTCGCGGCGGCGCTCGCAGGCGCGATAGGGCTGCGCGAGGCGCCCCCGGAGGCGGGCGAGCAACTCGGGGACCTCGCCCGCCCGCTCCGCGACGCCCGTATGTGGCGGCTCTCCCTGGGGAGCGCGTTGCTCGTCGCCGCCCAGACGAGCATCCTCGCCTTCGCCGTACTGTTCCTCCACGGTGAGCACGGGTTGTCCACGGGCGCCGCCGCGGGTCTGCTGGCTGCCATGCAGGTGGTCGGGGCGGGCCTCCGCATTGCGGCGGGCCGCTGGTCGGATCGCGTCGGCGCCCGCATCGCGCCCCTGCTCAAGCTCTCCCTAGCGCTCGCGGTGACGCTGGCTGCGAGCGCGGCGCTCGCATCGGCGCCCCTCGCTCTTCTCGTCCCTGCCTTCGTTGCGGCGGGATCGCTGTCCCAGTCCTGGAACGGCCTCGCGTTCACCGCGACGGCCGAACTCGCCGGGCGTGCCCGGAGCGGAGCCGCCCTCGGATTCCAGCAGACGGCGCTCGCCGTCTCCGCAGCGGCCACGCCGCCGGTCTTCGCCCTGCTCGTCGAACGGAGCTCCTGGGGCCTCGCGTTCGGTTTGGCCGCGGCCCTCCCGCTGGCGGGCATGGGCGTGCTGCGAAGCATCCGGGTCTAGTGCACCCGGAAGCCCGAGAGCCCCTCCTCGTCCTCCTCGTGCACCTCGACGCGCTCGACGACCGCCCCGCGCGGGCCCTCGTGCGCGAAGGCGACGAGGCGTTCCACGGCCGCCGGCTCGCCCTCGAAGACTGCCTCCACCGTGCCGTCCCAGTTGTTTCGCACCCACCCGGACACGCCGTGCTGCTCCGCCAGTCGCCGCGTCGTGTCCCGGAAGAAGATTCCTTGCACGAACCCGTGGACGACGACTCGTCTTCTCACCGGTAGCGCGCGAACCAGGGTAGGAGGAGGAGCGCGAGCAGCCCTGAGAAGGCGGCCGCGAGGACGAAGGGGGCTCGCGTGTCCACGTGGAAGAGCGGCACGTAGATGAGCGGCGCGACCGCCACGCCCGCGAACTTGAACGCGCTGTACGCCGACGTCGCTCCGGCGCGGTTCTCGGGGAAGGACTCTACGGCGATCGTGTTCAGGCCGGCCCAGACGAACGCCGAAGCGCAGCCGACCGCGAAGTAGACGAGGGCGAGGCTCCAGACCGTCGGGGCGAAGACGAGCCCGGTGACGCCGGCGGCGCAGGCGAGCGTCCCGGCCAGCGCGGTCCCCGGGCGCCCGGCGCGGTCGACGACGGAGCCGGCGTAACGGCCGAGGAGGATCCCGCCGACCCCGTAGCCTGCGACGAGTAGCCCTCGTCCGCTCGAGCCGAGGTCGAACTCCTCCGCGGCGACGAGGACGAGCACGAAGCCGATCGCCGTGAAGCCGAGGTAGCCGAGCATCGCCTCGGCGGCCAGGAGCGAGATCCAGCGGTTGAGGAGGGCCCTGAGGCTGGCCGTTCCGGGGCTCCGCTCGACGCTTCCGAGCGACTGCTTGGGCCAGGCGAGCGCGAGCGACACGACCGCGACCAGCACGAACGCGAGCCGCCAGGAGACCTCGCCCAGGGCACCACCGAGGGCGGGAGCGAGCGTGAGGCCCGCCGTCTGGGTCGCCGCGAAGGTGCCCACGCTGCGGCCGAGCACCTCGGGTGCGACCACCTCCGAAAGCGCCGCGAGGAGGATGGGGCTCAGGAAGGCGTTGGCCGCGCCCATCACCGCCCGACCGGCCATGAAGCTCCAGATCTCCGGCGAGAAGGCGCAGGCGAGAGCGGCCGCACCGTAGCAGGCGTAGCCGGCCCGGACCACGCGCCGGCCTCCGAGCCGCTCGGCGAGCGTGCCGGAGACGAGTTGGAGCGCGGCGAAGGGAACCATGTACGCCGTGATCGCCGCGGCGACGAGCCCGACGGAGGCGTCAAGGCTTCCCGACACGTTCGGAATGAGCGCGATCAGCATCGCTCCGCCGAACGGGCCGAGAAAGCCACCGATGTAGAGCGGAAGGGTCGGCCGGCGCACGGGTCGGTACGCTACTCGGCGGCATGGTGGCGAGCGCCTGTTCGGTGACCGCGACTGACGCCCGCCGCTTCGTCGAGCGCTTGGCTACCGCGCGCATCGGCGACACCTTCAACTTCTATGCCGAGGGGAAGCGGGCCGCGCTTCGGCGCGAGCGCCTGAGCGCCTACCTCGAGTCGAGAGGCGCTGCGCGTCTCCTCCTCGTCGGCGAGGCGGCGGGCTACCGGGGAGCGCGCGTGAGCGGGATCCCGTTCACCTCCGAGCGCCAGCTGACGGGCTCGCCGCCCGGTGAGGCGACGGCGACGGTTGTCCACCGCGTCCTCGGGCAGCTCGGCCTCACCCGAGAGGTGCTTCTCTGGAACCTCGTTCCGACGCACCCCCATCTCTCGGGAAGGCCGGATACGAACCGCCCGCCCACGCAGGAGGAGATCGACGCGGGCTCGCCCTTCCTCGCCGAGCTCGCCCGTGGCCGCCGCGTCGTCCCCCTGGGGCGGCTCGCTCACGCGCAGCTCGGCGGCGCGTACGTCCGCCATCCGTCGCACGGCGGCGCGGCCGCCTTTCGTGCGGGCCTCGTGGACTACGCTGGGTAGATGGCATCGCCCGCTCCAGCTCTGCCGATCCGGCGCAACACGGCCCTCCTCTCGGCCGCGCTCGCCGCGAACTCAGGGATGCTCCAGCTCTCGGCGGCAGTCGCCTCGCTGACGTTCGTGCTCGTCACCGGTGTCGAGGGTCTCCTCGGCCTCGGCCCGGCGATCGTCCTCGCCTCGGGCGCCCTTGCCGCTCTGCCGGCCGGGCGCGCGATGGACCGATTCGGCCGGGTGCCCGTCCTCGCGGCCGGGTTCGTGGTCGGCGCCCTCGGCGGCGGTCTCGCGGCCCTCGGGAGCACGCTGGAGTCGGCGCCCGCCGTCTTCGCCGGACTCGTTTGCGTCGGCGCCGCAGGCGGAACGTCGCTCCTCGCCCGCGCGGCCGCCGGGGACATGTACCCGCCCGCGCGGCGAGCCCGCGGCATCGCGCTCGTCCTCTTCGGGGCCGTCTTCGGAGCGATCCTCGGGCCGGCAGTGTTCAGCCCGCTCCTCGCGGGCCGTGACCTGGAAGGCGACGCGCTCGCGCTGCTCTGGCTCTCGGCCTCGGGCTTCATGGTCGTCGGGCTTGCGCTCGTCCTGGCCGTTCGCCCGGACCCACGCCGGATCGCCGAGCTCCTGCACACGGGGTCGGCGGGGCAGCGGCAGCCGGCGGCGCCTCTGCGCGAGATCGTACGCCGCCCGGGCGTCGTGCCCTCGCTCCTCGCGGCGCAGGCGAGCTTCGCCGTGATGGTGGGCGTCATGACTCTCACGGGCGCCGTCGTCGTCGACCACCACGGCCACGAGGGCGAGGTCGTGTTCCCGATCATCGGCGCACACGTGCTCGGCATGTACGCCCTCGTCCTCGTCGTGGGCGACGTCATCGACCGGATTGGTCGCACCCCCGCGCTCGTGGGCGGGCTCCTGTTCATGGGCGTTTCCGTCGTGAGTCTCCTCTGGATCGAGAGCGTGCCCGCCGTCGCCGTAGCCCTCTTCGGGCTGGGGCTGGGCTGGAATCTCTCGTTCGTCTCCGCGACCGCCCAGCTCGCCGACTGCACGCACGCGTGGGAGCGGGGGAAGCTGCTCGGCTTCAACGACCTCCTCTCGGGTCTCACCGGCGCCGGCCTCGCCCTGCTCGGTGGGTTCGCGCTCTCCGCGCTCGGCGTGGCCGCGCTCGCCATCGGCGGCACCGCACTCGTCGTCGCGCCTGCGCTCTGGATCGTCCGGGACGCCGGTCGGCTCCGTGCCATCCAGGCCGCGGCGCCGGCGTCCCCCTCCGAGTGACGACTGCTAGAATCCCCGCTCGGCGGACGCCCGGTCCGCCGCTTTTTCGTGACATGAAGACGTATAGCGCGAAGCCGAAAGAGCTCGAGCAGCGCTGGTACCTCGTGGACGCGGAGGGCCAGACGCTCGGCCGTCTCGCCACCCGCATCGCGGACACGCTGCGCGGGAAGCGCAAGCCTGAGTACACGCCGCACGTCGACACGGGCGACTACGTCGTCGTCGTCAACGCGGAGAAGATCGCGGTGACGGGGAAGAAGCTCGAGCAGAAGCGCTACTACCGGCATTCCGGCTATCCGGGAGGCCTGCGCTCGCGGACGCTGGCCGAGCAGCTCAACCGGCGCCCCACGGAAGTGCTCCGGAAGGCCGTCAAAGGCATGCTCCCGCACAACCGGCTCGCCGACCGTCAGATCACGAAGCTGAAGATCTACGCCGGGTCCGACCATCCCCACACGGCCCAGGACCCCCAGCCGCTGCCACTCAATGACAAGTAGATGAGCCAGCTCGCGCAGTACCTCGGCACCGGCAAGCGCAAGACCTCCGTGGCGCGAGTGATCCTGCGCCCGGGCGACGGGGCGACATGGATCAACGGCCGCTCGCTCGAGGAGTACTTCCCCCGTGAGGTCCTGCGCACGACTGCGCTCGCACCGCTGCGCGTCACGGGAATGGAGGGGCGCTTCGACCTCCGCGCCCGGCTGCACGGAGGCGGGCCGAGCGGTCAGGCCGGCGCGCTCCGGCACGGCATCGCCCGCGCGCTCGTCGAAGCCGACCCCGAGCTGCGCAGCGTGCTCAAGCGCGAGGGCTTCCTGACGCGCGACGCGCGCATCGTGGAGCGCAAGAAGGCCGGCCTGCACAAGGCGCGCAAGGCGCCGCAGTACTCGAAGCGCTAGCGCCCGGCCACCGACGTGGCCCGCCGCTACTTCGGAACAGACGGCGTGCGCGGGATCTACGGGCGTGACCTGACCGAGGACCTGGTCGAGCGACTCGGCCGTGCCTTCGCAGCCTGGAGCGGAGGCGAGCCCGTCCTCGTGGGGAGGGACACGCGCGCGTCCGGTCCTGCCCTCGAGCTGGCGCTCGCGCGCGGGCTCGCCGCGGCCGGCGGGGAGGTGCTGCTCGGCGGCGTGCTTCCGACGCCCGCGGTCGCGCTCCTCGCGGATCGTTCCGGCGCGGTCGTTTCCGCCTCGCACAACCCGGCCGAGTACAACGGCGTCAAGTTCTTTCGGGCCGGCTGGAAGCTCGAGGACACGGAGGAGGAGGCGATCGAGGCGCTCATGGACGGGGCGGGCGCGGCGGACTTTCCCGCAGTGGAGGCGTCCGGCCTCGCGGAGCGCTACACGGCGCTCGTGTGCGAGCGCTTCGGGGTGCCTCTGCACGGATTGAAGGTCGTCCTCGACTGCGCGAACGGCGCCATGTTCGAGGCCGCTCCGGCCGCGTTCGAAGGTCTCGGTGCTCATGTTGTCACCATAGGAAACACACCGGACGGCATGAACATCAACCAGGGGTGTGGCGCGACGGACCTGTCCCTGCTCTCGCGCGTCGTTCGTGAGCAAGAGG
>JBOHAJ010000227.1:0-2786 GCA_050697715.1 Gaiellaceae bacterium | reverse complement strand
GTGCGGGCCTCGAGACCGCGGCGCTTCTTCGTCGTGGAGGGGACGATCGCCGCCCCGAGTCCGAGCTTCGCGCACTCCTCGAGGCGGCGCTCTGCCTGGGCGGCCGGACGCAGCCGGCCCGTCAGTCCGATCTCCCCGAACGCCGCCGTTCCCGCCGGGATCGCCGCGCCTTTCGCCGCCGAGGCGATCGCCAGTCCGACTGCCAAGTCGGCCCCCGGCTCGTCGATCCTGACGCCGCCCGCGACATTGACGAACACGTCCGCCTGGCCGAGCGCGATCCCCCCGTGGCGGGAGAGGACGGCGACGATCATCGCGAGCCGTTTCGGGTCGACTCCGGTGCCGATGCGTCTCGGCATGGCGAGATCCGTCGGCGCGACGAGCGCCTGGATCTCGAGCAGCAGCGGCCGTGTCCCCTCGAGCGTGCAGGCGACTGCGGAGCCGACCTCCTCCTCACGAGCGGCACCGAACAGCGCCGACGGGTCCGGCACGCCGACGAGACCCGTGCCGGTCATCTCGAAGACGCCGAGCTCGTTGGTCGACCCGAACCGGTTCTTCGCCGCGCGGAGCACACGGTGGGCGTGGTAGCGGTCGCCCTCGAACTGGAGGACGCAGTCGACGAGGTGTTCGAGCACCCGCGGCCCGGCGACAGCGCCGTCTTTCGTCACGTGGCCGACGAGGAAGAGAGCGACGCCCGCCTCCTTGGCCACCCGCAGCAGCCGGGCCGAGGCCTCCCGCACCTGAGCGACGGAGCCCGGAGCGGAGCCGATGTCGGCCGAGTAGAGGGTCTGGATCGAGTCGATCACGCAGACGGCCGGCTGCTCCTCCTCGAGCGTCGCGCAGATCAAGTCGAGGTCGGTCTCGGCCAGGATCTCGACGGCCTCGGCCCCTCCGAGCCGGGCGGCGCGCAGCTTTACCTGCGCCGAGGACTCCTCGCCCGTGACGAGCAGCGCGCGGCGGTCCTTCGAGATCGCGGCGAGCGCCATCAGCAGAAGGGTCGACTTGCCGACTCCGGGTTCGCCACCGACGAGTACGAGCGAAGCGGGGACGAGACCGCCCCCGAGCACGCGGTCGAGCTCCGAGACCCCGGTCGGGATCCGATCCGCCTCCTCGGCCTGGACGTCGACGAGGCGCAGGACCGGCCGGGCAGTCGCACCCTTCCCCCGCGACGGCGTCGGGGCAGCCTCTTCGACGAGCGTGCCGAAGCTTCCGCAGCCCGGGCACCGGCCGAGCCAGCGGCCTGTTGCCTGGCCGCATTCCGAGCAGGCGTACTTCAGGGCCGGTTGTGCCATGGCGCCCACTCTAGGCCGCGACACGGACGCTCTCTGTGCCTTTTCCATAACGATTGTGTGCTGAGATTTTCCTCGTGCGACGCGGCCTCTTGATCGCCGCCGGCGGGCTCGCCCTCGCCGCAGCCACGTTGGCGGCATCCGGCTCAGCCCACACCCAGGCGCGGATCGTCTACCGCACCGTGTGGCTCGCGAATCCCGGGAAGCCGCCCGAGGTGTACTCGGTCCTTCCCTCGGGCGGGAGCCGTCGCCTCCTCGCCCGCGGCGCGGAGCAGCCCGCCTGGTCGCGCGACCACAGGCGAGTCGCGTTCGCACGCGGGGTCGTCGGGCGGGAAGGAATCTGGGTGATGAACGCGGACGGCAGCGCCCAGCGCCGGCTCACCACCCGCCCCGGTGACGGCGACCCAGCCTGGTCGCCGGACGGACGCAGGATCGTTTTTCGAAGGTCGGTGGCGGGCGGCTTCGACCTCTGGATCGTGCCGGCCGCCGGTGGAAGGGCAAGCTCGCTGCGGCGTACGCCGCGGGGGAACGAGCTCAACCCGGACTGGTCGCCGGACGGGCGGCGGCTGGCATTTCAGAGCAACACGGGATCGAGGATCGAGCTCTGGGTCCTGAACCTCGCCTCCCGAAAAGCTCGCCGACTCACGAGCGGACCGCCGAGCTTCTCGCCCGACTGGGCGCCGGACAGCCGGCGGATCGCCTACGCGACCGGAGGCAGGATCGCGGTGCTCAATGTCGACCGGCCGAGGCCGCGCCTGTTGCCGACGGGCTCGCCCTTGAGCGCGGACAGTCCCGCGTGGTCGCCGGAAGGCACCCGGATCGCCTTCCAGCGCGGCGGACAGGTGCTCACGATCCGCGCCGACGGTAAGGACCGGCGTTACGTCACCCGCGCCGCTTGGGGTACCAACGGCGAGCCTGGCTGGTAGTCGACGGAACCGGCGCGGGACCGCCGGTGTAGAGAAATCGATATGTCGCGGATCGTCGCCGCCGTCCTCGTCGCGCTCGCGCTTTCATCCGCGGTGTCGGCCGCGCCGCAGGGGCGGATCACCGCCAGGCTGCAGTCGAACGCTTCGGGAGTCGTGGCCGGCAGGCCCTGGACGGTGACCGTCGCGGTCCGCAACGGCAGCCGGCCGTTCGCGGGGAAGATTTCGCTGCTCGCGAAGGGCGAGGCGTACCGGCGTTCCTTTCGCGCCCGCCTCACAAGGCCTGGACGATTCCGCGCTCGTGTCACCTTCCCCGGCGGAGGCACCTGGACGTTGACCGTCCGCGCCGGCCGGGGCGTCGCTCCGCTTCCCTCTGTCGACGTCCGTGGCGCCGGCCCACCGATCTCCCGCCCCCACGGCTTCGAGCTCGCCGAGGAGCACGGCGACTTGGTCGTTCCGGATCTCGACGGCACGGGTTTCTACGAGGTCAACCTGCGGACGCACGCGCGGCGGCTGGTCGGAACCGGCTTTGCGCATCCCTCGTTCTCAACTTCGGGCCCGGCGGCCACCTCTACGT
>JBOHAJ010000226.1:0-5041 GCA_050697715.1 Gaiellaceae bacterium | reverse complement strand
AGCGTCGTCTACGAGGCGCTCCGGATCGAAGTGCGGCCGGTCGCCCAGCACATGGAGGAGCTGAGCTCGCTCTTCGAGCAGATGGTGCGCCGGCTCGAGCAGGTCGGCGCCGACGTCTCCGTCGAGCGGCGCGAGCGTGTCGAGGACGTGGCGCTGCTCACGGAGCTGATCACGACCGGGTGGCGCACGGTCGACCGCCGCCTGGCGCGGCTGGAGCGCATCCTGGCGCGGCTGGAAGAGCAGAAGACGGGCGACGACCCGAACGGCCGCGTGATCCGGCTCGACGACCACCCGAGCCGTTCGGTCGGCGATTGAGCCGCCACCAGAGGCTACGCCTCGAGGGCTAGGCGCAGGAGGGCTCGCGCCTGTACTGCTCCCAACGCGCGGCGGTCTCCCTCCACACGACCTCGTCCGTCCCGCGCGCGAGCTTCCGGAGCAGCCGGACGTGGTAGGAGTGGTAGCCGGGCGAGGCGGGGTTGCCGTCCAGCGCGTACAGCGACCAGCAGCCGGTGTCGAAGCGGGGGAGCAGCGCCTGGGCCGCCTGGGAGAGCTCGGCGGCGACCATCCGGGCCCACGCGTCGCCTGTCGTCTCCGCGTACTCGGAGACGGCCACGAGCGACTGGAGCTGGGCGTTGAGGATGGCGGAGTCGCTGAACCCGTACTCGCGGATCCAGAGACCTCCGCCGAGCTCTCGCGTGAGCGTCGCCGGAATCTCCCGGAACGCGGCTTTCGCCTGTGCGCGGAGTTTCTCGTCGCCGAGGAGCTTCCCGCTGCGGGCGAGCGCCTGGGCGGCGGTCGCCTGGGCGAAGCCCGACGTCCAACGTGAGGGGCCGCCGAAGGGGAAGAAGTACTCCCAGGTGAGCGCGTCGCCGGCTGGGATCCCGCGCGCGACGAGCGCCTGCGCGAGCCGGGCCGTCTCCTGCCTCCGTCTCTGAGCGGCGTACCCGTTCAGGCGCACGAAGTTGGCGAGCGGATGGAACTGGAAGCCGTGAGCCGGGAAGAAGCGGTAGACGACGCCGTCGGCGCCCTCGACGTCGATCGGCTTGCGCGGCAGCGGGTGCCCCCGCAGGTAGCGGGCGTTCGCCTCGAGCATCGTGAAGAGCGCGAGCGCCCTCGGCCCGTCGTACGTCGAGGCGTGCGAGGCGACGTCGCGCAGCACGACCACGACGTAGGCGCGGCGCGCGAGCGGCAGGGCCTCGAGTCCGGCGAGAGCGTCGCCGAGGCCCTTCCGGTGTTGCTCTGTCGCCTGCGGGGAAAGGAGGCCCGCGTCGAGCGCGTCGGCGAGTCCCTGCTCGGCCGTGGCAGCCTCGGCCTTTGCGATCTCCGCGAGCGCGGCCGCGAGCGCGCCGGAGGTCGCAGGCCCCGCCACGCCGTCAGCCGCAAGCCCCCGGGCGGCCTGAAAGGAGCCTAGGGCGTCACGCGTGCCCTTCCCGAAGAAGCCGTCGGGTGGGGACGAGACGAGACCCATCAGCCCCAGGGCGGCCTGCAAGCCCCGCACGTGCTCGCCCGAGTCGCCCTGCCGCAGCGTGGGCGCGAGCGCCGTGGCCGCGGGCGCCGACTTGCCCGGAGCCGCGACAGGCCTCGCGGGCTCGCTTCCTGTCGGATCGCGGTCGCCCAGGATCACGAGGGCAACGAGGGCCCCGAGCAGCGCGCCGACCGCGAGAACCAGCGCGGGCAGAGGAATCGACGCCAGCCTGTCCCCCAACCGGGACAGGTCGCCGGCAAAGGTCCGCGGCTGTCTGCGCGGGCGCGGCGGAGCCCGGCGCCGAGGCGCTGGCCCCGGGGCCGGAAGCGGCTGCCCGACCGGTTCTTCGAACCAGCCGAAATCCTCGTCCGCGAAGATGGCGAGGCTTTCCGAGGGGGAACGTGGCAACCGCTACGAATCTTACTCGGACGGTCGGACAGCCGAGGAGGCGGCGCCCGCCGACCATCCGGGCCACTAAGGTCGCACGGGTCCGCCTCCAACCCATGGGCCGGCTCACCCGCCACTACCACCTCCCGTCCGCCGTGCGACGCTCGCCGCTGCGGATCGAGGCCGAGGCCGCGCGCGAGCTCGTGGACGGAGGAGCCCTGCTGATCGACGTCCGCCGCAATGACGATCCGACCGCACCGCTCGAGCGGGCCCTCCGGATCCCGCCTGACGAGCTGCCCACCCTGGTCGGCGACTTCGCACGCAACACCCCGATCGTCCTCGCCTGCACCTGACTCCGCGAGGCGACGAGCGTCCGTGTGGCGCACTGGCTGAAGGACCGGGGGTTCGAGGCATACGCCGTTCGCGGCGGCGTCGCCGCTCTGCACGAGAGAACCTCGCCCGTGTCCGGCGCCGAGCCCCTCGCAGGCCTCGAGGACGCGAAGGCGCCGGGCCGTGCCCTCGCAGCGCTTCGCCACAGACGCTTTCGGCTCTATTCGGCGGGTTTGCTGCTCTCGCTCACCGGCAAGGCCGTGGAGGCGGCGGCGTTCGGCTTCGTCGTGCTCCTGGTGGGCGGCTCGGCAGCCACGCTCGGGCTGATCGGCTTTCTCAGCACGATCCCGAACCTCGTGTTCGCGCTCCCCGGAGGAGTGCTCGCTGACAGATACGACCGGCGCAAGCTCCTGCTCGCCTTCCAGGGGGCGAGCATGGCGATCCCCGTGTCGCTCGGCGTGCTCTGGGTGACCGACTCCCTCACCGTGCCCTTGATGGGGGCACTCGCGCTGGCGGGAGGCGTGCTCGGGGCACTCAGCTTTCCCGCCTTCCAGGGGATGCTCGCCTCGACCGTCCCGAGGGAGGATCTGGAAAGCGCGGTCGCCATCAACAGCATGTCGATGCAGGTCGCCCGCTTCGCCGGCCCGGCGATCGCCGGCTTCCTGCTCGCCGCTGCGGGGCCCGGCTGGATCTTCGCCGTGAACGCGGCGGGGTTCCCCGCGGTGCTGATCACGCTCGCCCTCTTGCCAGGGTCGCGAGGGCTCGCAGGCGAGAGCACGGGCAAGCTCGGCGGGGCGATGCGGGACGGCCTGCACTACGTGTTCGGCCAGCGGAGCATGGCCTCGCTCATGGTGCTGACGATTCTGGGTGGCATCTTCGCGACCCCGGCCGTGGCCTTCATGCTCCCTGCGATCGTCCGCTTCCAGCTCGACGCCGGTGGTGGCACACTCGGCGCGCTGACCGCGTTGATCGGGCTCGGCTCCGTCTTCGGCGCCGTCGCTCTGCTGGCGCTCTCGCGGCGACCGAACAAGGGAGAGCCGATTCTGGCCGGCTACTTCCTCACCGCGCTGGCGATCGCGGCGATCGGGGCCTCGACCTCGACCCCGCTTTCGCTCGGCCTCGGCGTCGTGGGCGGCTTCGGCGGCGTCGTCTTCGTCGGACTCTCGACCGTCGTGGTGCAGTCCATGAGCACCGACGAGATGCGCGCCCGTGCGATGGCGATCTGGGCTGCGGCCTTCGTGGGCGTCCTCCCGCTCGGCGGCCTGACGACCGCCGGGCTCGCCGCCTGGCTCGGGCCGGGCGGGGCGGTGGTCGTGGACGGCGTCGTCGCGCTCGTCGGCGGTCTCGTCGTCCTCGCGGCACGGCCCGAGGTGGCCTGGCTCGGCTGTGCCGCCCTTCCCGAAGCCTGCGTTGCGGCGACCGACCCCGTCGCCGTGGCGCTCGAGGCCGAGCTCGACGGCGCCTCGCGCCCCTGACGCCGGCGTGCGACCGTCAGCCCTCCGCGATCTTCTGGAACGCGCGCCAATCGACACAGCCCAGGTGCAGGTGGTCGACGCCGCTGGCCGCGCCCGAGAAGCCGATCACCTCCCCCTGGCGGACGTGCGCCCCCGGCTTCGTCTCGGGCGCGAACCTCGACAGGTGTGCGTAGTAGAACTCGTTGTCGGCCGTCTTCAAGTAGCAGCGCAGGCCGCCGAAGCGCGAGTTCGGGTCGGACGAGATCGGCCCGATCCTCTCCCCGATCGCTCCGTCCGCGACGGCGACGAGAGGCGTCCCGTGCGGGAAGGCGAAGTCCCAGGCGTTGTCGCTCTGCCAGTTGTTCGGCTCGACCGCCCAGGAGTGCGTCCCGCCCCCGGGGAGGCCGATCAGCTTGACCCGCTTCTCCGCCGGGTAGACGAACTTCTGCCCGCCGGTCCGACGTCGTAGCAGACGGCGGGCCAGATATGCGGCCGGCAGCGACTCGTGGCCGATCAAGTACGCCCGCAGCGTCGAGCCGAACGTAGGTCGGCACCCGGCGTCGGGATAGCCCAGCGCGGTCTTCGCCCGCACGCACGCCTCGCCCGTCCACTCGCCGAAGTCTCCGTCGATCGGCCCCGGCTGGTAGTTCTCCTTGAAGACGTTGTGGCCGGCGAGGAGCCACTGCGCAGCGTGGATCGGACCCTTCCCGTCCGCCTCCTTCTGGCCGACGCGCAGCGTTTCCATCCTGCACCCCCTCGGGTGACGAGCTGACGACGCCTCGGAATCTACGGCGCGCGACGGTGACTGACAACAGCGGCGCCGGCCGTCGCGGCCGCTTTCGTCAGCCTCTTCCCCTGTCGGCGCGAGCAGATTGGGCCATCGCCTCGAACTCCTCGAGACTGCGCCCGGCGCCGACGGCGACGCAGGTGAGCGGGGACTCGACCACGTGAACCGGCACTCCGGTCTCCGAACGGAGACGGTCGTCCATCTCGCGCAGGAGCGCCCCGCCGCCTGCGAGGGCGATTCCGCGTTCGACCACGTCCGCGGCGAGCTGCGGCGGTGTTCGCTCGAGCGTCTCCTTGACCGCGTCGACGATGCGCGTGATCGGCCCTTCGAGCGCGAGCCGCACCTCGTCGGAGTAGAGAGCGATCCGCCTCAGGAACCCGGTCACCTGGTCGCGGCCTGCGACCTCCGCCTCACTCACCTCGGCCGGGTCGCGCGCTGCGCCGATCTCGATCTTCACCTCCTCGGCACGCTCCTGCCCGATCAGGAGCCCGTGCCTCTTCCTCACATGGTCGACGATCGCCTCGTCCATCTCGTAACCGCCGACGCGAATGGAGTTCCAGACGACCATTCCCCCGAGCGAGATGACGGCCACCTCGGTCGTCCCGCCGCCGATGTCGA
>JBOHAJ010000225.1:0-9476 GCA_050697715.1 Gaiellaceae bacterium | reverse complement strand
TCCCTGGGCGGGACGGGCGAGGCGAAGCTCGTCCGGAGCTCGTCGTGGGCGGCTCGGAGCTCGTCGACGATGCCCTCGACCATGCGTGCCGGCTCGTCGGTCCCGATCACGCCTTCCTCGACGAGCCGCTGCGCGTAGGTCTGCCGTACGGGGACCTGCTGCTGGATCCGCTCGGCCTGGAGCGGCTGGGTATACGCGGCCTCGTCCTGCTCGTTGTGACCGAAGCGGCGGTAGCCGACGAGGTCGACCACGACGTCGTGCCCGAACTCGTCGCGATAGGCGAGCGCCAACCGGATCGCCGCGAGGGCGGCCTCCGGATCGTCCGCGTTGACGTGCACGATCGGGACGTCGAAGCCCTTCGCGAGGTCGCTCGAGTAGCGCGTCGAGCGGCCCTCGGCCGGATCGGTCGTGAATCCGACCTGGTTGTTGGCGATCAGGTGCAGGGTCCCGCCCGTCGTGTAGCCCTCCAGCCCCTGGAGGTTGAGCGTTTCCGAGACCACGCCCTGCCCGGGGAAGGCCGCGTCGCCGTGGATGAGGACCGCGAGCGCCGAGCGGGCGTCGTGTGGGTGCTCCGTGGAGTCGTGGTCGGTCTGGAGGGCGCGCGTCTGTCCCTCCACGACCGGGTCGACGTACTCGAGGTGACTCGGGTTCGCGGCGAGCGTGACGGTGACGTCGCCGCTCCGCGTCTTGCGGTGCCCATCGGCGCCGTGGTGGTACTTGACGTCACCCGTGCCGCCCTCCGGGTCGGAGCCGACCGCCTCGAGCACCCGCTCCCCCTCGAACTCTCTCAGGATGGCGTCGTAGGGCCGACCGACCGTGTGCGCGAGCACGTTGAGGCGGCCGCGGTGGGCCATGCCGATGAAGACGTCGCGCGCGCCGTCGTCGGCGGCGAGCTCGAACGCCTCGTCGAGCATCGGCACCATCACGTCGAGGCCCTCGATGGAGAACTGCTTCTGTCCGAGGAAGGCGCGGCGCAGGTAGCGCTCGAAGCCCTCAACCTCGGTGAGGCGGCGGAGGAGGGCCTTCTTCTCCTCGTCCGAGAGCGGCTGCCGGTAGGCGTCGGACTCGATCTTGTGACGGAGCCAGACGCGCTGCTCGTGGCTCGAGATGTGCTCCAGCTCGTAGGCCATCGTCCCGCAGTAGGTCTCGCGGAGCTGCGGAAGCGCCTCCGCGAGTGTGTCGGCGTCGCAATGAAGTCGCAGCACCTTCGCGGGAATGCGCGCCTGGAGCTCGGGTGTAAGCCGAGGCTCGAGGCGGTCTGGGTCGAGGGCGGGGTCGCCCTGCGGCTCGCTGCCGAGCGGGTCGAGCCGCGCCGCGAGGTGCCCGTGGGTCCGGTGGGCCTTGACCAGCGACATCGCAGCCGCGACGGCGCCGAGGAGCTCCGCCGGGGGGGCCTCCACCGCGGCGGCCGGTGCCGGGGGCTCGGCTCCGTTGCCGTCGCCGAGCGCCTCCGGATACAGCTCGCGCAGCCGCCTGACGAGCGGGAGGTCCTGGACGAGCGTCGAGCCGCCGGTCTCGAAGAGCCGGCGCCACTCCGGGTCCACGGACTCCGGGGAGGCGAGGTACGCGGCGAACAACTCCTGAACGAAGCCGGCGTTCAGGTCGTCAAACTGTTCGGGTTCCACCTCTCGTCTGAGGATAGCGATTGCGCCGACTCGCCCTTCTCCTTGCCCTCGCCCTGTGCGCAGCCTGCGGCAGCCAGGAGTCGGCCGGGGAGGAGCGGGCCGATCCCGAAGCCGCCTGGCTCGAGCTCCTCGAGGGCCTGGGCCTGGAGCCCGACCGGGACTTCATCGAGGTCTCGGTCGGCGGCGGGCCGCCTGAGATCCAGGTCGTGCTGCTCGGCACCCCGCCAGAGATCACGCAACCCGTCGCCCTGGCGGACGGACTCTACGGAGCGACTGCATACGCGTTCGACGGCGCGGGCTGGGACCGCGTAGACACCGCGGAGATCCGCACCCAGATCGCGCCGCTCCTCTCCCCGGGCGACAAAGCGGTCTTCAGGTTGCCAGTGCGAGAGGCAGGGTCCTACCGCGTGCTCGTGCCCGTACAGGGCAAGGCGGCCTGGGGCGAGTCAGGCTGAGCGCCAGACCTCGGGATTGACCGCGTTGGGCGGGCAGCGGCTCTCGAGGAGGACGGCACGGAGAGCCTCGACGCAGAGGAGCCCCATCGCCTCGCGGGTCTCCTCGGTGGCGCTCCCCAGGTGCGGCGCGAGCACGACGTTCCCGAGTTCGAGGAGACCCTCGTCGACCTCCGGCTCGTGCTCGAAGACGTCGAGCGCCGCGCCCGCGATCTCGCCGGCACGAAGAGCCTCGACGAGGGCGGCCTCGTCCACGATGGGCCCGCGCGTCGTGTTGACGAGGACGGCGTCCGAGCGCATGGCGCGAAGCTGCTCCCGGCCCATCAGGTGCCGCGTTTCCGGCGTCAGCGGGGAGTGGAGGCTGACGACGTCGGCCCGGGCGAGCAGCTCGGGCAAGGGAAGCCATTCGTACGGCGCATCCGCCGGGCCGCTTCGGTTCGTGTAGACGACCTCCATCCCGAAGGCGGCGGCGAGGCGAGCCACCTCGCTCCCGATCCGGCCGAGCCCGACGATCCCGAGCGTGCGACCGCGCAGCCCGCGGCCGAGCATGAAGGTCGGAGCGAGCGCCCACCGTTCGCGCCTGCGTATGAGCCGGTCACCCTCGACCACGCGGCGGAGGAGCGCGAGCAGCAGGGCGAGGGTCAGCTCGGCGGTCGTTTCGCTGAGGACGCCCGGCGTGTTGGCGACGAGGACGCCGCGGCGCGTCGCCGCCTCGACGTCGACGTTGTCGTACCCGACGGCGTAGTTCGCCACGACGCGGAGCCCCTCGCCCGCGGCGTCGAGGAGCTCCTCGTCGACGCCTTCCGTCGGGGTCGTCACGAGCCCGGAGCAGCCGCGGACGGCCTCGAGGAGCTCCTCCCGGGTCGGCGGCCGCTCCGAATCGTGAACGGTCAGGTCGAACTGCAGCTCGAGCTCGTGGAGCACGCGCTCGGGAACCCGCCGGGCGAGGTGGGCTCGGGGTGGCACACCGCTTTCTATCCGGATCTTGCGCCCCAGGGCAAGGCGAGTAAGCTTTCGTCGTGCGCGAGCTGACGCCCAGCGCTTCGCACGGTTCGAGGCGGGGCACGAGAGTCGGCGCGAAGTGAGCTGAGCGCCGATGGAGACACTTGCCGACGTACTGCAGTACGTTCAGATCGCCGCGTTCGTGGCCCTCGCCGCCGTCTGCTTCCGGCAGTGGCGCGCGCGGCGCGACGAGCCCGCCTTCTGGGCCCTTCTGACCTTCGGGCTCCTCGGGGCGGTCGTGGCCTCGGGGCCGGTGACGAACGCCCTCGCAGGCGACGACCCACCTGAGTGGCTGGACAAGCTCGTCATCGCCCTCATTCTCCTCTTCCCGTATTTCCTCTTCCGCTTCGCCGCGTCCTTCGGTTGGCCCTCACGGCGAGTCGAGCTCGCGGCCCTCGCGCTGACCGCTGCAGTCGTCGTGTGGGCGGCGGTGCTTCCCACGATTCCGCAGGAGGGGGAGCCGCGGCCGGACTCGTTCGTCATCTTCATCTTTGCCCTCCTCTTCCAGTGGAGCGCGCTCTCGCTCTGGGTGGCCCTCCGCCTGTGGCGGGCCGGCCGCCGGCAGCCGACCGTGGTCCGCTACCGGATGCGGATACTGGCCGCCGCCGCGGTCGGCCTCAGTCTCGTCCTCATCCTCGCCGGGGTCGAGTCGGAGGATCCGCCGGCCTGGGTCGACGTCGTCAACAGCCTCCTCGTTCTTGCGGTCGTTCTCCTTTTCTTCGTCGGTTTCGCGCCCCCTCGCGCGCTGCGCAAGAGCTGGCGGGACCCCGAGGAGGAGATGCTGCGCCGCTCGGTGGACGACCTTCTGACCGCGGAGAGCCCCGAGGCCGTCCTGAGCAGCGTCCTTCCCCAGATGGCCGCCATTGTCGGCGCGGAAGCCGTCGCCTTGACGGACGAGTCGGGCGCCGTGGTGGGGTCGCACGGTGTGACCCCCGAGCTCGAGGCCGAGTTCGACGCCGCGCCCGCCCAGGGAGTCAGGCTGATCACGCGTCCGCGGCCGACGGTCATCGACCTGCCGGCCACGGCGGGCACGGTGATCGTCTGGACGACCCCCTACGCGCCCTTCTTCGGCAGCGCCGAGTTCGAGCTGCTCCGCACCCTCGGCACCTTCGCCCAGCTCGCCCTCGAGCGGAGTGGAGTGCACGCTCAGGAGCGGGAGGCGCGGCTCGCTCTGCAGCAGGCGGACGAGATGAAGACGCAGTTCGTGGCGCTGGCGTCGCACGAGCTGCGGGCGCCGGCGGGGGTGATCCACGGAATCGCGCAGACGCTCTTCCTGCGCGCGGACGAGCTCCAGGGCGAGCAGCTGGACGCCCTTCGGCGCACGCTCTACGAGCAGACGGAACGCATGCGACGCCTCGTCGACCAGCTCCTCGACCTCTCACGGCTCGAGGCGGACGCCGTTCGCATCGACCCGCAGCCGTTCTGGGTCCGCAACCGTGTCGAGGAGATCGTCCTCATGGTCGGGAGCGAGAGGGAGCACGACATGCAGATCGACGTCGCCACCGACCTGGAGGCAGTCGCCGACCCCGACGCCTTCGACCGCATCGTCTCGAACCTGATCGTCAACGCTTTCCGGTACGGCGCACCGCCGGTGCGCGTACATGCCGAGCAGCGCGACCGCCACTTCCGCGTGACGGTCGAGGATCGAGGCCGAGGTGTCCCGACGGAGTTCGTTCCGCTCCTCTTCGACCGCTTCAGCCGGAGCGAGACGGCACGGGAGGAAAAGGGAGGCGCGGGGCTCGGCCTGGCGATCGCGAAGTCGTACGCGCACGCCCACGGCGGAGACCTCATCTACCACGACGCCGAGCCGCACGGCGCTCGCTTCGAGCTCGTGCTTCCCCGCTCTCAGGGCACTACCGGCCAGTAGGGCCACGTCTGGGGGTCTGACCCCGAGACGTGGCCACCGAGGGCATGAGTTGTGGAACACGGCCCGGAGGGCTCCCGTCGACAAGCGGCGCTTGCGACCTGCTTCCGCCGCGTGACTCGTCCCGTCGGGACCCGGCCTGGGGTCTGACCCCGGGGCATGGCCAGAACGGATAGGATTTACTTTCCAAAGTGAAGCAACCTCGGACGGCCGATCCCTATCGCGACCTCGACATCATCGACGCGCGGGCGCCTCGCTTCAACCAGGCGACAATCGGCACCCTCGCTCTCGTGGCCTTCCTCACCGGCTGGTGGCCGCTCCTCGCGATGCTCGCCGGCCAGCTCGCGGTCGGGCTCACGCTCGGGCGGCGTTTCTGTCTCCCCTGCCTCGCCTACTTCGGGCTCGTGCAGCCGCGAATAGGCGAGGGCGAGATCGAGGACTCCCGCCCGCCCCGGTTCGCCAATCTGATCGGCGCCGTCGTGCTTGGTTCGGCGTCCGTCGCCGCCGCGGTCGGGCTCGAGACGCTCGGCTGGGCGCTCGGGCTCCTGGTGGCCGCGCTCGCGCTCCTGGCGGCCGGCACCGGCCTCTGCGTCGGCTGTGAGCTCTACCGGATCGGGGCGCGCCTGCGCGGGATCCGCTCGCACCGGCTCGACCGGGTGAACCTCGCGGACTTCGGCCTCTCCCCGGACGGCGAGATCGTCCTCCAGTTCACGCACCCCCTCTGCACGGACTGCCGGACGCTCGAGCGGCGCCTACGCGAGGAGGGCCGCCACGTGGTGGCCGTGGACGTCTCCCGGCGCCCCGAGCTCGCGCGCAAGTACGGCGTGGCGGTCGTCCCCACCGCCGTCTCCGTCAGCGGTTCGGGGACTGTGACCGCCCGTCTGGCGGGATGATCGGCAGGGTCGCGGCGACCGTACGCCGACCGCCCGAGTCATAGACGACGTCCACGCTGTCGTTCTTCCGGTACGTCCCCGCGACCCCGAAGAACATGCTCGCCCAGCGCAGCAGCCCGAGCCGCCCCTCCTTCGCGAGCGGCTTGGCGAAGCGGAGCTCGCGCCCGACGACCTCGTAGTCGACCCCCGCCCGTTGCAAGACGCCGTTCACGTACACCTCGAAGGGTTCTTCCGCCTCAAGCGGGAGCGGTACAGTCCAGGCTCCGTCCATCCCCCTGGCGAAGCCTAGACTGCACCGGCTCCCCTCGGCGCGCGAAAACCTCTCCCCGGCTTCCGGCCGAACCGAACGGGTTACCCCGTTGTGTTTTCACTGAACCACATATCGGGGGATCTGTAACTCCCTCGAAGGAGTGACATTCGTGGCGAAGCCCGGCGACCGCGAGGCGCTTAGAATCCCGGCGGCCCCATGGGAGGGAAGCACGCCGTTACCGCCGCCGTGCTCGCGTGCCTCGCGCTCGCCCTCGCTCCGTTGGCCCTGGCCGGCCCGGGCGGCATCTCCCCGCCCGACCCGAAGACCGACAGCGGCGAGGCGATCAGCGAGCTCTACTGGTTCGTCTTCGCCATCACGGCGTTCGTCTTCGTCGTCGTGGAGACGAGCCTCGTCCTCTTCATCGTCCGCTACCGCCGGCGGCCCACGACCCCGGAGGACGCCGAGGGCCCGCAGATCCACGGCAACACGCGCATCGAGGTCATCTGGACGATCGTCCCGGCCCTGATCCTCGTCGGCATCGCCGCGGTCGTGCTCGCCCGCGTGCCGGCCGTCCAGGCCGACGAGGGCTCGGACGGCGGGGGGATCACGGTCCGCGTCGAGGCGCACCAGTTCTACTGGCAGTACGTCTACGAGAACGGCGTCGTCTCGCTCGACCGCTTGGTGCTCCCGGTGGACACGCACGTCACGCTCGAGCTGATCTCGTACGACGTCGACCACAGCTGGTGGGTTCCCGAGCTGACGGGGAAGCTCGACGCGATCCCCGGCCAGAAGAACACGCTCGAGTTCCAGCCGAACGAGGAGGGGACGTACGAGGGCCAGTGCGCCGAGCACTGCGGGATCCAGCACGCCGTCATGCGGACAGACGTGGACGTCGTCCCCGGGGCCGAGTTCGACGAGTGGCTCTCCTCGCAGGAGGCGGCCCAGGGTCGAGCCGACCCCGGGTTCGGCGGCACGATCTTCGCGGCCGCCTGCGCAAAGTGCCACGGTGAGGAGGGCGAGGGCGACATCGGCCCGGAGATCGCGGGGAACGCGACGCTCCAGGACCGTGGGGGCCTCATCCGGCTCCTGCGCGAGGGACAGGACACCCCGGCCCTGGCGGGCTTCATGCCCCGGGTCGGCCGCGGCTGGCCGGATGCGCAGTACGACGCGCTGATCGCGTATGTCAAGTCGGTTCCGAAGCTCGCAGGAGGGGGGAACGGAAGTGGCGGTTAGAGCAGAGCCGGTCGCCCCCACCTGGAAGGAGGGCCGCGTCCTCTCGTGGGTCACGACCGTCGACCACAAGCGAATCGGCGTGCTCTACCTCGTCACCTCGTTCGCCTTCTTCCTCGCCGGCGGCCTGATGGCGCTCCTCATGCGCCTCCAGCTCTCCCAGGCGGAGAACGACATCCTGACCCGGAACGACTACAACGCCCTCTTCACGATCCACGGGACGACGATGATCTTCCTCTTCGTCGTCCCCATCCTGGCCGGCTTCGGGAACTTCATGGTGCCCCTGATGATCGGGGCCCGCGACATGGCGTTCCCGCGCCTGAACGCCGCCTCCTACTGGCTCTTCCTCATGGGCGGGCTCGTCCTGCTCACAAGCTTCCTCGCCGACGGCGGAGCGGCCAACTCCGGCTGGACGGGCTACGTCCCGCTCTCCTCGAGCGAGTTCAGCCCGGGCTCCGGCCAGGACCTCTGGATTCTCGGCCTCCACCTCACCTCGCTCTCGTCGCTGGCCGGCGCGGTCAACTTCATCGTCACGATCCACAACATGCGGGCGCCCGGGATGACCTGGATGCGCATCCCCCTCTTCGTCTGGGCGATCGAGGCCTACGCGGTGCTCCTCGTGCTCGCGCTCCCCACGATCTCCGCAGCCGTGACGCTCCTCCTGCTCGACCGCCAGGCCGGCACCGAGTTCTTCGCGCCCGAGAACGGCGGACCCGTGCTCTGGCAGCACATGTTCTGGTTCTTCGGCCACCCCGAGGTCTACATCATGGTGCTGCCGGCGATGGGGATCATCTCCGAGGTGATCCCCGTCTTCTCGCGCAAGCCGATCTTCGGCTACAAGGCGATCGCCTTCTCCACGATCGGGATCGCCTTCGTCTCCATGCTCGTGTGGGCGCACCACATGTTCACGGTGGGGCTCGACATCTGGCTCCAGGGCTGGTTCATGCTCACGTCGTTCGCCGTCGCCGTCCCGACCGCGATCAAGATCTTCAACTGGCTCGCGACCCTCTGGCGCGGGCATCTCTGGTTCCGCACGCCCCTCCTCTTCGCGCTCGGATTCGTGGGGCTCTTCGTCATGGGCGGACTCTCCGGGATCGTCCTCGCCGCCTTCCCGGTCGACTACCAGGTACAGGACACGTACTACGTCGTCGCGCACCTGCACTACGTGCTCTTCGGCGGGAGCGTGTTCGCGATCTTCGCGGGGGCCTACTACTGGTTCCCCAAGATCACAGGGCGGATGTACGACGAGCGGCTTGGACAGGTTCACTTCTGGCTCCTCTTCGTCGGCTTCAACGCCTCCTTCCTGCCCCAGCACATGCTCGGCCTGATGGGCATGCCGCGCCGGATCTACACGTACGAGCGGGAAGGCCTCTTCGAGGCCTACAACCTGATCTCGTCCCTGGGCTCTCTGCTGATGGGCCTCGCCGTCCTCGTCTTCTTCGCCAACGCGTTCAAGAGCTGGCGGAGCGGGCCGCGCGTCGGACCCGATCCATGGCAGGCGGATACGCTGGAGTGGTACGCGACCTCGCCGCCGCCGCCGCACAACTTCGACAAGCTGCCGTACGTGTCCAGCGCCCGCCCGCTCCGCGACCTCCGGCTCCGGCTGAGGGAGCTGCGCGCATGACCCCGCGGCCCGGTCCCTGGCTGCGCCTGACGGCGCTCGCGGCGACGGCGGGAGTCGCGACGGTGGTCGTCACCGGCCAGTGGGGGCTCGCGCACGACGTGGCCGCCCACGCCACGCTCGCGCTCCTCGCCGCGGTGGCGACGGCGGCATGGCTTGCGCACCGCGAGCGTGCGGAGCTCACCGCAGCGACGGTCGGCGCGCTCCTCCTCTTCGGCGCAGCCGGGCTTGCGGCGCTCGCCGGCGCGCCGGCCGGGCTCCACCTGGGCCTCGGAGCGGCCGCATTGGCCGCGGCCGCGGTCGCGACCGTCCTCTCCCACCGAGGCGGCGCGCGCGTGCCGAGAGGGGCCTGGCGCGACTACGTCACGCTCACGAAGCCACGCATCATGGTTCTCCTCCTGATCACCGCCGCGGGGGGAATGGTCGTCGGTGCGCAAGGGTTGCCTTCCCCCGGCCTCGCCGCCGCCGCGCTCGGCGGGCTCGCCCTCGCCTGCGGCGGGGCGAGCGCCCTCAACCACGTCCTCGACCGCGACGTGGAC